>NZFJ01000025.1 GCA_002690625.1 Rickettsiales bacterium | reverse complement strand
TTAAGCATTATTCCAACCAATGGTTTCAGTATATTTTTTAATTCTTCTTATAGCCTCTTTGATATTATTCTCTGAACTTGCATAAGAAATTCTTAAATATCCTTCTCCGTTATTGCCAAAACTATTACCTGAAACTGTAGTTATTCCTAATTTATTTAATAAAATATCTTCAATTTTATTTGAAGATAGACCTGTATCTTTAATAGATGGTAAAGAATAAAAAGCACCTTTGCTTTGATTGCACTCAAAGCCTTTAATATTATTCAATTCATTAAAAATCATTTTTCTTCTATTATCAAAAATAGAAACCATTTTAGCAACACAGTCCTGAGGTCCTTCTGTTGCTGCAAGTGCTCCATATTGAGCAGGAGTATTTGTACAGGAAAAAGAATTAATGTTTAATCTTTCTGATATTTTTACTAATTTACTTGGCCAAACACTGTATCCCACTCTCCAACCCGTCATAGCATAAGTCTTAGACCAGCCATCTAGAAGTATAATACGATCTTTTAATTGAGGATAAGATAATAAAGATTTATAGTTTATATTATCATAAATCATTCTGCTGTATATTTCATCTGATAAAATATATATATGTGGATTTTTTTCTAAAATATTTACTATTTCATTTAAATCATTTTGATTCACTATTCCTCCAGTAGGATTTGATGGTGAATTGAAAATTATTAAGCTAGTATTTTTATTTATTGAAGCCTTTAGCTTTTCTATATCAATATTAAAATCATTTTTTATAGTTAATTTCATTGGTATAGGTTTAGCACCAGTATACTTAATAGCACTTTCATAAATCGGAAAACCTGGGTTAGGATAAATAATCTCTTTATTTTTGTCACCAAACATTAATATTGCATGCCACATAGTAACTTTTCCTCCAGGAGATATAATTATATTTTCAGGATTAATATCTACTTTTCTTCTCAATAATATATCTTTACTAACTGCTTCTCTTAATTCTAAAATACCATTGGCTGGCGTATAGCCATGCTTCCCATCCCTAAGAGCTTTTATTGCGGCATCAACAATATGTATTGGTGTCTTGAAATCAGGTTGTCCTATTCCA
This sequence comes from Rickettsiales bacterium, assembly GCA_002690625.1. Next base: position 12,320 of record NZFJ01000025.1, on the reverse strand, counting down.
AGATTAATTATATCTTTACCTTCTTTTCGTAGTTTTTCTGCTTTTGCAAGAATTACAAAAGCGTTCTCAGTGCCTAATTGTGATAAGTTTGGGTTGATGATTTTTCTCCTAATTTAATTAAATAAAATTATTAACAATATTTGTTAAAATAGTTTATAACATAATTTATATGAAAAATAATTTAATATCTAATAGAGTCAAAAGTATAAAACCATCTCCTACAATGGCAGTAACTTCTAAGGCAAGAGAATTAAAAGAAGCTGGAAAAGATGTAATAGGTTTGGGTGCTGGAGAACCTGATTTTGATACACCAATACATATTAAAAAAGCTGCTATCAAAGCTATAAATGAAGGTAAGACAAAATATACTGCAGTTGATGGAATTCCTGATCTTAAAAAAGCTATTATAAAAAAGTTTTTAAAGGATAATAATTTGTCATTCAAAACCTCTGAAGTATCTGTAGGGACTGGAGGAAAACAAATTTTATATAATGCTTTACAAGCGTCTATAAATAAGGGAGATGAAGTTATAATACCTGCTCCATATTGGGTCTCTTATCCTGATATGGTAATCCTAGCAGAAGGCATTCCTATTATAATTCAAACTAATGAAGAAAATAATTTTAAAATTTCTATTAATGCTCTTGAAGAAGCAATTTCAGAAAAAACTAAATGGTTAATTCTTAATTCACCATCTAATCCAACTGGAAGTTGTTACAGTAAAGAAGAGCTTAAAGAAATAGGAAATCTATTGGAAAAATATGAACATATAAATATATTGTCAGATGATATTTATGAAAAAGTAGTCTATGAAAATTTTGCCTTTAATACTTTTGCTCAAGTTAATCCAAATTTGAAATCTAGAACTCTCACTGTTAATGGAGTTTCAAAGGCATATTCGATGACAGGATGGCGTATTGGGTATGCAGCAGGAAATGATGAATTAATTAAAGCAATGGCTAAAATACAATCACAGTCCACTTCTAATCCAACTTCTATCAGTCAATATGCGGCACTAGAAGCACTATCAGCTGATGAGAAATTTATTGATAAAAATAATATGGTTTTTTTAAAGAGAAGAAACCTAATTATAGAATTAATTAATAATTCTTTAGGTATTAATTGTAAAAAACCTGACGGTGCCTTTTATATATTTCCATCTTGCCAAGAGCTTATTGGAAAAAGAACAAACAAAGGTAATATAATTTCAAATTCAAATGATTTTTGTAGATATTTATTAGAAGAAGTAGGTGTTGCTGCAGTACCTGGTATAGCGTTTGGTATGGAAAATTATTTTAGAATTTCTTATGCTACGTCAGAAAGTATTTTAAAAGAAGCAGGTCTAAGAATAATAAAGGCATGTAGTAAACTTTCTTAATAATCTAATAACTAGAATATTTTTCTTTAACTTCGGGTATCCATTTTTTAATATTATTAATTCTTGTTTTACTAGAAGGATGAGTGCTTAAAAATTCAGGAGTTCTATTTCTAGAATTAGATTTATCCATTCTTTCCCACATCATATAAGCTTCACTTAAATCATATCCTGCAAAATGCATAAAAATTAATCCAAGATAGTCAGCTTCACTTTCATGATTTCTGCTGAAAGGTAGCATAACTCCAAAAGTAGCAAAATAGTTATAAAGTTTTCTGGTGTCTCCAGTTAAAGGTCGTCCAATAATTATTTGTTCTAATGCCATTGTACCTATATCAAACAAGACCCCTTGACTTGCTCTTTCAGATCCATGTCGGGCTACTGCATGTGCAATTTCATGCCCCATTAAGGCTGCTAGAGCGCTTTCGTTATTTGCAATTTTAAGTATCCCTTTGTAAACAGCAATTTTACCACCAGGCATACACCAAGCATTTTTAGTGTCCTCATCATCAACTAATATTACATCCCAAGCAAAATTAGACGTAGGATCTTTTGCATTTATGCTTTGATAATATTTTTTTATAGCAAGTTTTAATTTTTCAGTAACTTTATTAATGTTTTCTAAGTCTTCACCATCTTCTATTAACTTCGCTTTACTTTTGAAATCTTTATAGGCTTTGAATGCTTGTGGGTATATTACATCATCACCTAATATAATAAGCTGTTTTCTTTCAGTTATTGATACTGAGGAACATGAAGCAAAAAAAATAGTTAAAAAAAGTGCTAAAATTTTCATATTATATTATAATAACAATATGCTCTTAAGAAAAAAGAAAAAATTTAACCATAGTGAAAATCTAATAACAAATGAAAGTATTTACTTGAATAGAAGAAGACTAATTGGTGGGTTTGCAAGTATGGCCTTATTATATTCTTATAAACGACTACATTCTAAAAATATTACTTACAATAGTATGAAAGAAATTATTTCTGATAGACCATTAACTAATTACAAGACTATTACAAAGTATAACAATTTTTTTGAGTTCGGAACTACTAAACAAATTTGGAAATCCGCACAAAAACTCAATATTGAAGATTGGAATATTAATATAATTGGTGGAAAATATCATAAAAAAACTTTTGATTATGATAGTTTAGTAAAAAAATTTGATATAGTTGAAAGGGTTTATAAATTTAGATGTGTAGAAGCATGGTCAATGGTAATACCATGGAAAGGTTTTCAATTATCAAAGCTCATTGATTTTTTAGAACCTGAGTCTGATAAAAAATATGTTATGTTTAAGACATTTTATAGACCAGACCAAGCTACAAACCAAAAACAGAGTTGGTATCCATGGCCATATCAGGAAATAATATCAATTGAAGAAGCAAGAAATATATTATCTCTTGTAGCTACAGGAGTTTACGGCAAGAATCTACCAAAACAAAATGGAGCTCCTTTGAGATTAATTTTACCCTGGAAGTATGGGTTTAAGTCTATTAAATCAATTTCTCAAATAATATTTTTAAAAGAACGAGAAAAATCTTTTTGGGAAACTATAGCTCCTAAAGAGTATGGTTTTTGGGCAAATGTTAATCCAAATGTTCCACACAAAAGATGGAGTCAGAAAACTGAAAAAGATGTAGAAACAGGAAAAAGGTACAAAACCAAGTTATTCAATGGGTATGAAGAGTGGGTAAGTCATCTATACAAAGGTATAAAAAATCAAAATCTATTTATTTGATTCTAAATATTTTTCAGCTTCTATTGATGCCATACATCCATAGCCAGCAGCTGTGACAGCTTGTCTAAAAACTTTATCATGCACATCCCCAGCTGCAAAAACTCCAGGTTTATTGGTATAAACTTGGTTGTTTACCATTAAATAGCCTTCTTTATCTAAATCAAGTTTGTTTTTGAATAAGTCAGTGTTTGGTTTATGCCCTATGGCAACAAATAAACCATTAATACTAATAATATTTTCTTCGTTATTAATCAAATTTTTAGTTTTTATACCTTTAATTAATTTAGGTTGTTCTTCTCCTATTATGTCTGTGATAGTGGTATTCCAAATAAAAGAAATTTTCTTATTATCAAATGCTCTATTTTGTAGAATTTTTTCAGCTCTTAATTTATCTCTTCTATGTATTAATATTACTTCTTTGGCAAATTTTGTTAAAAAGATAGCTTCTTCTACAGCGGTATTTCCTCCACCTACAACTGCTACTTTTTTTTCTTTGAAAAAAAAAGCATCACAAGTAGCACATGCAGAAACACCATGACCCCTATATTTCTCTTCATTTTTTAATCCTAACCACTTAGCACTGGCGCCTGTAGCAATTATAATAGAAGAAGTTTTATAGCTATTTCCATTACTACTTTGTAGTGAATAAGGATAACTTTCAAGGTTTATATCAGAAATATGATCATTAACTACTTCACAGCCTACATTTTTTGCTTGTTCTATCATTGCTTCCATTAATCCAGGTCCTAAAACAGGATTAGCAAATCCAGGATAATTTTCAACGTCAGTAGTAATTGTAAGTTGACCACCAGGTTGGCTTCCATGTATCATCAATGGTTTTAAGTTAGATCTTGCAGCATAAATAGCTGCTGTGCATCCAGCAGGGCCAGATCCTAATATAATTAATTTACTATTTTTTTCTATCATTTTTAATATGTAATAAGATTTTTTCCGATACAAATTTAGTAGTTTCCAAAGTTTTTATTTTATGACATTTATTTAATAAAGTTTCAAATGAAAAAGCATAATTGTTTTTAATTAAATAATTACAAAAAAGTGTATGCTTTTTTGAACAAATATTATCATTGTAAAAAATTCTAACAGGCTTATTTGTAGAGCAAGCTTCACTTATCATCGACATAGAATCTCCTGTAACAACTATTTCGTCACAATCTTTTAACATTTCTAATATTGGGTTTTTAATTTTATTTCTATTAGGGTGAAAAACCTGACTTAATTTCTTATTTTTAATTCTAAGGTTTTCAATTAATTTAATTATTTTTTCAGGGGTCCGTCTACTAGTAGATAAAAAAATATATCCATTATCTTTTATTTTATCTGTTACTTCATTTATTATATAATTTACATCAACGGTTTTTAATTTATATTTCCCGTGATTTCCTCCCAAAAGAATTAATATTATTTTTTTTTTACCTTTAGATGTTTTTTTTTTATAATTAATTCTATTAATTAAATTTGTTGCTCCTATAGTTTCAATTAAGTTAGATTTTTTTTTAATTTTATCATGTTTGGGGGTGAAAATTATATCAGCGTCAGATGTTTTATATGAGCCTCTTGGGTACATAAAATGAATAAATAAGGGGGTAGGAAATATTTTATTTCTGATTTTTTTAGCCAGCGGGAATGTTCTTCTTCCACAAGATAATATTAGTTTGGGATAAGGAGTTTTTATGTTTATTTTTTTTTTTAAATGTATACTTCCTCCAAGAATTTGTATCAAAAAATTAGGCAACCTTGATAGAAAGTTATAATGTACCTTTTGTATTTTAAAAGGTAACTTTAATTGATTTAAAACGCCGTATATCTGATTTTGATTTCCTGGTTGATCATCAATAAGTGCCCAAATCAAAAAATTATTTTTCATCAAATAAACTGTATATTTTCAATTTCATATTCTTTTGATCCTCCTGGAGAATATACTTCAACGGTATCGTCTATCTTTTTTCCAAGTAAAGCCTTAGCTAATGGAGATGATATGGAAATTTTTCCATTTTCTACATCAGCCTCCTCAGTTCCAACTATTTGATATATTATGTTCTTGTTACTATCCATCTCTCCTAATGTAACTGTAGCACCAAAAATTATTCTGTCACTTTTGAGTTTTTTTGTATTTATTATTTCCGCTCTACTAATTTTATTTTCTAGATCAGCTATTCTTCCTTCTATAAAACTTTGCTTTTCTTTTGCAGCATGATATTCAGCATTTTCAGAAAGATCACCGTGTTCTCTTGCTTCAGCAATAGCTTTTATAACACTAGGTCTTTCTACAGATTTTAAACTTTTAAGTTCAATTTCTAATTTTTCAAATCCTTGATATGTTATTGGGAATTTATCCATATTACCCTCTATATAAATTTAATTATTAAAACAACTTTTATATGTAAATATTAGAAAGATTGCAATGATTTTATATTTAGATCACTTTTAATTAAGGTTTCTAAGGCCATTACTACAGCATTACAACCAGAAATTGTTGTATAATAAGGTATATTGGTATGTAATGCAGCTTGCCTAAGAGAAAAACTGTCCGCTATAGATTGTTTACCCTTTGTGGTGTTAAAAATTAATACTATTTCTTTATTTTTTATCATGTCTACTATGTGAGGCCTCCCGTCTCTTACTTTATTTACGAGAATAAATGGAATACCATGGTTTTTTATATGATTACCTGTCCCTTTGGTACAAATCAAAGTGAAACCTAAAGAAAGTAAATTTTTACAAACTTTTACAATAAAAGGTTTATCATCGTCCTTTACAGATATAAAAATACTTCCTTTTAAAGGAAGTTCAATTCCTGTAGCAATTTGAGATTTTGCAAATGCACTTCCAAAATTTACATCTAAACCCATTACTTCTCCTGTAGATTTCATTTCAGGACCTAAGAGCACATCTACCCCTTTAAATTTTTTAAAAGGAAACACTGCTTCTTTAACTGCTATCTTATTTTTTACGTTCCACGGCAAGAAAGACTTTTTATTAAGTTTTTTTCCTACCATACATTTTGCTGCTATTTTTGCAACTTGATTACCAGTCGCTTTTGCAACAAAAGGAACAGTTCTACTAGCCCTAGGATTAACTTCCAAGATATATATGTGTTCTTTTTTATTAATAAGCTTTATTGCAAACTGAATATTTAACAAACCAACAACTTTTAATTTTTTTGCTATTAGTATTGTTTGATCAGTAATTTTTTTAATAGTTTGTTTTTTTAAGGAATAGGGAGGTATAGAACAAGCGGAATCTCCTGAATGTATACCTGCTTCTTCTATATGTTCCATAATACCTGCAATTAATACTGTCTTACCATCAGATAGTGCATCAACATCAACTTCTATTGCATCATTTAAAAATTTATCTATCAATATTGGTTTTTCACCAAATGTTTCTACTATATAATTTACATATTTCTCTAGTTCTTTTTCTTCATAAATAATTTGCATTGCTCTTCCTCCTAGAACATAGGAAGGTCTTAATATAACAGGGTAAGATATTTTTTTTGCTATAGTTTTAACTTTTTTAACAGTTTTAGCTATTCCGTTTTCTGGTTGTTTTAGCTTTAACTTTAATAAGAATTTTTTAAACCTCTCTCTGTCTTCTGCTAAATCTATAGAATCAGGACTAGTTCCTATAATAGGTATTTTAAGTTTTTCAAGTTTTTTAGAGAGTTTTAATGGGGTTTGTCCCCCAAATTGTATAATAAGACCAAGTAGGTTACCTTTAGACCTTTCTAATTTAACTATTTCTAATATATCTTCTAAAGTAAGTGGTTCAAAATATAATTTATCAGATGTATCATAGTCGGTAGATACTGTTTCGGGATTGCAATTTATCATAATTGATTCGATATTTTCATCGGAAAGTGCAAAAGATGCATGCACACAACAGTAATCAAATTCAATGCCTTGCCCGATTCTATTAGGTCCCCCTCCTAAAATAATCACTTTCTTTTTTTTAGATATTTTATTTTCTTTATGCTGTGAGATACTATTGTAAGCAATTTCGTAAGAAGAATATAAGTAGGAGGTTTTTGTTTCAAATTCAGCTGCACAAGTATCAACTTTAAAAAACTTTGGTTTTATATCAAATTTATTTCTTAATTTATAAATTCTATTTTCATCTACGCTTAGTAGTTTTGCTAACTTATTATCTGAAAAACCTAGTAATTTACTTTGATAAATTAGCTCTTTTGTAATATTTTTTTTTCTATTTTTTAATAAGATTTCGTGCTCTATTATTTCTTTGAATCTATTTAAAAACCAATAATCTATTTTGCAAGCTTCATGAATTTCATCAATTTTTATTTTTTCTCTAAAAGCTTGTCCTACAAATAATATTCTTTCTGGAGAAGGATTAGATAATTTAGAAAGTATATTGTTTTTTTTATCTTCAATATTAATTTCAATTTCATCAAATCCATTTAAGCCTATTTCTAATGATCTTAGAGCTTTTTGAAAGCTTTGATGGAATGTTCTTCCTATAGACATAACTTCACCCACTGATTTCATTGCTGATGTAAGAAACTTATTTGAGCCTGGGAATTTTTCGAAAGCAAATCTAGGAATTTTTGTAACAATATAATCAATGCTGGGCTCAAAAGAGGCAGGAGTAACGGCTGTTATTTCGTTTGAAATTTCATCTAGAGAATATCCTATAGCAAGCCTTGCGGCTACTTTTGCTATAGGAAAGCCTGTAGCTTTAGATGCTAATGCAGAAGATCTAGAAACTCTTGGATTCATTTCAATAACAACCATCTTCCCATTTTTAGGGTTAATAGCAAATTGAACATTTGATCCTCCAGTCTCTACACCAATTTCTCTTAATACTGCGATAGATGCATTTCTCATAATTTGATACTCTTTATCTGTAAGTGTAACTGCAGGCGCAATAGTAATAGAGTCTCCTGTGTGAACACCCATAGGATCAATATTCTCAATAGAACAGACTATAATAGTATTATCGTTTTTATCCCTTACTACCTCCATCTCATACTCTTTCCAACCCAATACCGATTCTTCAATCAATACTGAATTATCAGGAGAAGCTTCTATACCTGAAGATACTATTTCTTTAAATTCTTCTATATTATAAGCTATGCCTCCACCAGTTCCACCTAGAGTAAACGAAGGTCTTATTATAACTGGAAGGTGAAGTTTTTTTAATACTTTTATAGCTTCTTCTAAAGACTTTACTTGAGAGCTTTTAGGTGTTTCTAATCCAATTTTTTTCATTGCTTTACCAAAAAGCTCTCTGTCTTCTGCTTTCACAATTGCATCAATAGATGCTCCTATTAACTCCACATTATATTTTTTAAGTATTTTATTATTGCTTAGTTCCCTTGCCAAGTTAAGGGCAGTTTGTCCTCCCATAGTTGGAAGTATAGCGTCTGGTTTTTCTTTCTTTATAATTTTTTCTATATTATCTACAATAAGAGGTTCAATATAAGTAGCATTGGCAAACTCTGGGTCAGTCATAATTGTTGCGGGATTCGAATTAATTAATATTACTTTATAACCTTCTTCTTTTAAAACCTTACATGCTTGAGAGCCAGAATAATCGAATTCACACGCTTGTCCTATCACAATTGGACCAGCTCCTATTACTAAAATAGATTTAATATCTTTTCTTTTGGGCATATCTATTTTTATCAATTAAATTTTTAAACTTTTCAAATAAGTATCTTGAATCATGGGGTCCAGGTGATGATTCTGGGTGATATTGGATGCTAAAAAAAGGTTTATTCTTATGTTCTATTCCTTGTATTACTTTATCAAATAAAGAAATATGACTTACCCTTAGGTGTTTTGGAAGAGATTTTATATCAATCATAAAGCCGTGATTTTGACTAGTAATTTCAATTTTTTTGTTAGTCATATATTTAACTGGTTGATTAACGCCATGATGGCCGTGATGCATTTTTATGGTCTTAGCATTTAAAGCTAATGCAAGTAGTTGATGTCCTAAACAAATGCCAAAAATAGGAATATTATTTTGTATTATTTTAGATATTGCTTTTAATGCATATTTAGAAGTTGCAAACGGATCTCCTGGGCCATTTGATAAAAAAACTCCAGAGGGTTTATGTTTAATTATTTGCTCATACTTATAATTGCATGGAACTACTGTTATTCTAAAATTATTAGAGTCGAATAAATCTAAAATATTTTTTTTACAGCCATAATCTATAGCAACAATATTTATTAGCTCCCTAGAATTTTTTTTATTTTTGTAAACATAAGGTAACTTACAACTAACTTTTTTAGCTAGATCTATGTTTTTTATACCTTTCCATTTTGAAGTTTCAGCTAAAATTTCTTTAAAATTAGTATTTTTATCAACACCATTTACTATAGTAGCGTTCAGAGCACCCATTTCTCTAATTTTAATAGTTAAATCTCTGGTATTTATGTCAGTTATACCTACAACTTTATTTTGTTTTAGCCAACTATTCAAACTATTTAAACCTCTCCAATTAGAGTAGTCATTGGATAAAGAACGAAAAATTACGCCATTTAAATAAATTTTCTTACTTTCATTATCCTCTTTATTTACTCCAGTGATTCCAATATGAGGAAAAGTGAACATCAAAATTTGAGAAGCGTATGATGGATCAGTTATAGCTTCTTGATAGCCGGTCATGGCAGTATTGAAACAAACTTCTCCTATTGTTTTCCCTTTTTTTCCTACTCCTACGCCTGTAAAAATATCACCATTTTCTAAAATGAGGGCAGCTTTAGAATAATTAGTTATATTACTTTTAAAAAACATTTTCTAGACTATTAAACAACAAAGTTTATAATGCAACATTAAAAGTAAAAAAAAATATTTTTTTATTTTTAAAGTTAAAAACATAAATTTATTCTGTCAAAAAAAATGTTAATAGAAAAGATAAAAAAAGATTTAATAGATCACGTAAAGTCTGGTGAAAAAACAAAAATATCAATTACAAGACTATTAATAGCAGCGCTTAAAGATAAAGAAATTTCACTAAGAAAAAACCAGGAATCTGATGATTCTATAAGTGATGCTATAGTTTTAGAAATCATAAATAAAATGATAAAACAGAGAGCATTAGCCTCTCAAACCTATCTAGATGCAAATAGAAAAGATTTAGCAGATAAGGAACAACTAGAAGCGAAACTATTAAGCGTTTATCTCCCTGTACAGTTAACACAAAAAGAACTAGAAGATATTATAGATAAAATAATTTTAAACGTTAAGGCAAATAGCTTAAGAGACATGAGCAAAGTAATGAAAAATTTAAAGGAAAATTATGCTGGTAGATGTGACTTTCAATTAGCTAGTAACTTAGTAAAGGAAAAACTTGCAAACGTTGAGTAAAAAGAAATGCCAGAAAATATAGACTATGCAAAAATTATAAAGAATAAATTAAATATTGCTGATTATATTGGTAAAGATGTTAAGTTACAGAAAAGTGGATTGAACTTTAAAGGTTTGTGTCCATTTCATAAAGAAAAAACTCCATCTTTTGTTGTAAATGAAGCTAAAGAAAATTATAAGTGTTTTGGTTGTGGCAGATCTGGAGATATTTTCTCATATGTTATGGAAAAATATAGAATAGGATTTAAAGAATCTTTAGATGTTTTAGCTAATGAAGCTGGTATCAATATCACAAAATATACCTCAAACTTAGATACTAAACTACATTCAGTAGAAAAAAAGAAAAAATACCATAATATTATGAATATTATAACAAAATATTATCACGAACGTCTTAAAACTTATTTAAAATCTAATAATATAAAATTTTTAACAGAGAAAAAAATAGACATTAATACTGTAAATAATTATCTGCTTGGATTATCAAGTAATGCTGAAAAACTTATTTTTTTTTTAGAAAGCAAGGGGATTACATCAGATTCATTAGTAGAACTAGGTATTATCAAAATTAATAAATTAGGCAAAAAATACGATATGTTTACAAATAGAATAATGTTTCCCATTAAGGATAGTTTAGATAAAGTCGTAGGTTTTGGAGGAAGAGATCTATTAAATGAGGGACCAAAATATATTAATAGCTGGGAAAATGATTTTTTTAAAAAAAGATATATCTTATATAATATGCAGAATCTCAAAAATTTAAAATCAAGAGCAGATAATTTATTCATAGTAGAAGGTTATACAGATGTTATTGCTATGGAGAAAATTGGCTATAAAGCTGTAGCTCCTTTGGGAACTTCTGTATCCATAGACCAAGTTAACATAGCATGGAAATATAATAATGAGCCAAATGTTTTATTTGATGGAGATGAAGCAGGAATAAAAGCTACTTTTAGAATTCTTGACTTATGCCTACCTGAAATTAAAGATGATAAGTCTCTAAACTTTATTTTCCTTGATGATAAAGTTGATCCAGATTCTTTATTGCAAAACAATGATGGAATAAATAAATTTAAAAGATTATTAGATAATAAGTTGAGTTGTATGGAGACATTAATTGAATCTGAAATAAAAAATAATTTGGATACTCCTGAAAGAATTTTAGGTCTTAAAAAGAAGTTACTTTATAAAGCCGATAGTATTAATGATATGGATACTAGAAAAATGTATAAATATATTATTACTCAAAAAATAGAACAGATATTAAGAGAAAAGGTTAGTTATGGAAAATTTTCTTCCTTAAAGATGAATAAGGATAATTATTTCATAAATAATTATAAAAATAGAAAAGAAGAACAGTTTGTTTTAAGAAGAGAAAGGTCAATTTTGGGAGCTATGATTAATAACTTTAATCTGTTGAAAGAAAATGATGAGCTATTAGCTGAATTTTACATTAGCAACCAAGAATTAGCCACTTTGAGAGATATGATTATTAAAATTATTTCTCAAGAAAAAGTAGATAACTCAGAGGTATTAAAAAATCTCTTAATAAAAAAAGGTTTTTCTAATATAATAAAAAAACATTTTATAACAGAAGATTGTATTAATTTTAATTTGATAGAAAATTACGCTAAAGAGGAAACTGATTTAGTTGAAGCAAAAAAAGCACTAATGAATGTTATACTTTTACAAGAAAAATGGTATAAAAGAAAAAATAAAGCATTGTCAAATATTTGTTTTCTAATTTGAGGCAATTTAGAATTATTTGAAATTTCTTTTGCCTTATAAATATAGTCGTCCTGGTTTCTTGCAATTAAATAATCCAATTTTAAATTTTT
>NZFJ01000024.1 GCA_002690625.1 Rickettsiales bacterium | reverse complement strand
TAAGTTCAATTATGCAAAAGAATATATTAGCATAAAAGATATAACTACTAAAGCAAACCTTCGAGCTGGCCCTGGTAATTGGTATCCTGTAAAATGGGTTATTTCTAATCCGGGATTACCATTAAAATTCATAGAAAAAAGTGAGGGTTATTTTTATGTTCAATTACATGATGGAACAAAAGGTTGGTTGTATAAGACCTTAATCTCCTATAAAAATAATATTATAGTAATAAAAGACAGTACTATAAAAGATAGGAAAGGATTAATTAAAGCTAAAGTCTTAAAAGATGTAATTATTAAGGAACATAACTGTAATGACAAACGATTTCCATTATATTGTAAAATTAAAATTAACAAAGTTAATGGATACCTAAAAAAAACTTCTTTATGGGGATATAGATCTAATTAGAAAAATCCCCAGATAACTCACTTATATTTTCAGAAGACAAAAATGTAGAATGCTTATAGTTTCTATGGTTAATAGCTATCTGCACGTCGTTATCTAAACTTTTAAAAGCTTTAATTTGTTCTGAGTCAAATATAAAATGGACAAATTGAACTGATGACGCCTTACCATCATCTGTGGTTCTGTCTACATCCAGTTCTGCCTTTCCTAATATATTTAATTTTAATTTGTTGATAGTAATCTCAAGTGTTTGTTCAAATCCTCCCATTTTGCCCAAAAACTCTGATCTTTTTATTGGATTATCTATTTCTACCATAACCGTAGCCACTAATTCATTTCCTTCGGGCACTAAAGATTTATACGCATCTATTTCTTCTCTAATCTGGTTATCTCCACCATTTTCAATAAATACCATTTCATTAATCTGATGTATTATTGTGTCTCTATTTTCAAAATATAATGTAACACAAGGACCGATATCTATTCTTCTATTTTTTTTTCTTGATACCATCTTACTTCTTAGGTTTTTTCTTTTAGATTTATAATCTTCTCTATTATATATATCTTTTGCTTCTATGGTGTTAAGTTCTCTCATATTTTTATCCTATTTTGTTTCTAAGTATTTTAAAATATTTTCTAGACTTGATTCTCTATATGAATCTTCCGAAATATTACCTCTAATCATTCTGAATCTCGTTTTAAAATTTACAGAAAGTATTTTTTTCACTGCTTATCCATTAATCCGTAAGACTTAGCTATTAATTCTACAGGATGATATATTTTATCTCTGTAATTACTAATCTTTTTTTCTTCATTAATATCCTGTAAATGTAAACCTGCTAAAGGACAGGTTGAAGATATAATTGAATCTTCATTTTTAAAAACTTGTTTGGCTCCTGACAAACCAACTTTTCTGGCAGTTCTGTTCCATTTTTTTTTAATTCCCCAGGTTCCACCGTGACCTGAGCATTTCTCTACATTAATTGTTTTAGTGTGGGGAATTAACTTTAATATTTGCGCAGATTTAGGACCAATATTTTGAGCCCTACTATGACATGAGCTGTGTAATGTAATATTTTTCTTTATAGGTTTCATGCCCTCTACAAGTCCAATTCTATTGTTAAGATCCCAAATATATTCATCTATATCCATTGTATTTTTGGACAAATTAATAACATTATTATCATCTGAACATAAAAGAGGCCAATGAGATTTTAACATTAGGGCGCAAGAAGCTATTGGTGCTATAATTTTAAATCCACTATCTATTTTAGACTTTAGTGCTTCAGCTGTTTTCAGTGCTTCTGACTTTACTTCATGAATTTTACCCTGTTCAAGTTGAGGCATTTTACAGCAACCTGCATAATATTCCTCCATATACACTTTATTTTTATCCAAAACTTTAACTATAGCCTCACCTATTTTAGAGTCATTATAATTTACATAGCAGCTACTAAAAATTATTACTTTTTCGCTGTAAAATTTTTTATGCTTTATTTTTCTACTAAATTCTAAAAAGTATTTTTTAAATGTTCTTTTATTAAATTTTGGCAGTTTTGCGGTAAAATCTATACCTAATAAATAAGAAAAAATTTTTCTGAATAAAATATTTTTTTTAGAAAGTAGAATATTAAAAAATTTAGGAAATAATAATCCTAGTTTACCATTCCTATCTGTTTTAGCTAGCTGGGAATCTATAAATTTATTTTTATTTTTATTTTCAATTGCTTTGTATCTAATGAATAAAGATGGAATGTCTATAGCAAATTGATGAGGTGGTACATATGGGCAACTAACCATAAAACACATATCGCAAAGTGTACATGCATCAACTACACCTTTAAATGAATTAGAATCGACTGTATCTAATTCCATAGAATCAGATTCATCTATCATATCAAATAGTTTTGGAAAACTATCGCATAAATTGAAACATCTTCTACAGCTATGACAAACATCAAACTGTCTTCTCAATTCTGAATCTAAACCATCTGCATCCCAATAGCTTTTACTATCTAAATCTACTGTATTTCTCTCAGGCTTTCTTAAACCACCTTCTACAATCATTTTTTTTCCACGGAAATATTGTTATATATCGCAGTATCTATAAAGATACTGCGATTAAAATTAACTATTCAGCTAAAGTATCTAATGCCTTTTGAAATCTACCAGCATGACTTCTTTCAGCTTTTGCTAAAGTTTCAAACCAGTCTGCGATTTCATCAAAACCTTCTTCTCTTGCAGTCCTAGCCATCCCTGGATACATATCTGTGTATTCATGCGTCTCTCCTGCAATTGCGGCTTTTAAATTGTCAGTAGTTGACCCTATAGGCTCACCAGTTGCAGGGTCTCCTACTTCTGCTAAAAATTCTAGATGCCCAAATGCATGACCAGTTTCCCCTTCTGCGGTAGATCTAAAAACTGCTGCTGCATCATTAAAACCTTCCACATCTGCTTTAGATGCAAAATATAAGTATCTTCTATTTGCTTGCGATTCACCCGCAAAAGCGTCTTTTAAATTTTCTATTGTTTTACTATCAGATAGTGACATATTAAACCTCATAATTTATATTAATAATTTTTATACGACGATCTTTTAAAATAGATCATTTTTTATTATCTTAATTAATAAGTATTTATTCTATCTATATCGTTAATAGAAAAATGTAATAGTTTAGAATGATTCTAATCTATATTTTTTTCACTTTTATTAAAACATCTACTGATTCTAACTTTTTTCCTTTTGGAATTTTTGGAAATTTTGAAAAATTGATACTATTATTATCTATATCTATTAAGCGGTCTTCTTCCTCATCGTAAAAATGGTGGTGTGCTTTTAAATTTGTATCAAACCACATTTTATTTTTTTCAACTACAACTTTTTTTAAAAAACCTTTATCTGATAAATCGTTTAAATTATTATAAATGGTTGCAGTAGAAATGTTATATTTTTTTTTTTTTAATAATTTACCTAATGATTGAGCTGTAACGTGAAAGTTACCATTTTTTAATAAAATGTTTAAAATAGCTTTTCTTTGCAGTGTTGGTCTTAAATTAAGATATTTTAATATTTCCGTAATTTTATACATCAAAATTTTTATAACCCTGTTAATATTCTATCAATTAATTCTTTAACAGACGGTATAAACTTATTAGAATAAAAAGGATCTTTAGAGAATCTCCATGCATTATGGCCAGCGAACATCAGCTGGTTTTCTACTTCATTTTCGTGAGCAATATCCTGAAGGGTTTTTTGTATGCAAAAACTTCTAGGATCTACTAATTTTCCGGTAGAAAATTTATCACTATCTTTCCAACTAGAAAATTTACATTGGCTTAAACACCCCATGCAATCTGTTTGATCTTTTTTTATTTCTTCCGCTTTAGTTTTTGAAACCATGACGAAGGTACTGTCAGGTGTCTTTAAAGGTTCTGTAAAACCTTGTTCAATAAAATTTTCTATATTTGGGAGATTATCCTTATTAATAAAATAAGTTTTTTCTTTCTCACCTAAATTAATTTTAAAATCATGTTTTTTTTCTTCTTCTATATTAGTTTTAGAAGAAAATGAAAACTCTCTATCTAATCTAGACATCAGTTCATAGATAAATTTATTCTTTACTGCAGAAGAATAAAACCCAGTAGGGCTAAATCTATGTAACTTTATTTCTCCTTTCTTTAATGTAAAAAGTCTTTCTTTCCAAGCCTTGGGTATAGGACTTTCTTTTGTAAGTAATGGCCTAGTTCCAAATTGGAAAACTACAGGACCTAATTCTGGATTATCAATCCAATCGCTCCATTCTGATAAGTGCCAAACTCCTCCTGCCATAACAATGGGAATATTATCTAAACCAACACTCCTCATAAACTTACGCAAAAGGCTGACTCTTTGATAAGGATCTTCTGGCCTATTAGGATCTTCAACATTTGATAAACCATTATGTCCTCCAGCTAACCACGGATCTTCATAAACTACTCCGCCTAATTTGGGTAAAAAGTTTTTGTATGCTCTTAAAAATAAAATTTTAAAAGCTCTGGCTGATGACACTATAGGATAATAGAAAACATTAAATTTTGATGCTATTTCAGCAAGTTTATATGGCATTCCTGCTCCACATGTAACTCCATGAACCAGTCCTTTTGTCTTTTCTAAAATACTTTCTAAAATTTTTTGTGCTCCTCCCATTTCCCATAAAATATTTATGTGAATTCTACCACTTCCTGAAGCTACCTCATGAGCTATCTGTGCCTGCTTTATGCCTCCCTTGATACCATAATCTATTAGCTCTTGATGTCTTTCTTTTCTATTTTTTCCCTTATAAATTTGTCTGATAATACTTCCGTCTTTTCTGTAATCATCAGCATTGACACCCGAAAAAGTTCCTACTCCTCCAGCTAAAGCCCAACTGCCTGAGGATATACCATTTGACACTGCTACTCCTTTTCCTCCTTCTATCAAAGGAAGTACCTCTTTTCCAGATATTAGAACAGAATTGAGATTTTTTAACATATAAGTTAAATAGCCTTTCCTGTTTTTTGGTCAACATCTTTCATGCTAAGTCTAACTTTTCCTCTCTTATCAAAACCAATAACCTTTACTTTAACCAAATCACCTTCATTAACAACATCAGAAACTTTTTCTACTCTTTCATCAGATATTGCACTTATATGAACTAGTCCATCTTTTTTCCCTAAAAAGTTAACAAAAGCACCAAATTCCATTATTTTTACTACTTTACCTTCATATATTTTTCCATTTTCTGGTTCATCTACAATATCATGAACTAATTGTACAGCTTTATCAATGCTATCTTGTTCACTGGAAGCAATTTTTATAGTCCCTGTGTCATCGATATCTACTTTTGCTCCTGATACTTCTACAATTTCTCTAATTACTTTACCTCCTGAACCTATAACCTCTCTAATTTTATCAGTATGAATATTCATAATCTTCATTTTAGGAGCATATCTATTCATTTTTTTATTAGGCTTATTAATTTCTTTATCCATTTCTTTAAGAATTTCTATTCTTCCTTTTTTTGCTTGTTTAAGAGCATCTGACATTATTTTTTTTGTTATGGAGTCTATTTTTATATCCATTTGCAAAGATGTAATTCCGTCTTTTGTTCCAGCAACTTTAAAATCCATATCTCCTAAATGATCTTCATCACCTAAAATATCAGAAAGTACTAAAAATTTATTACCCTCTTTTATTAATCCCATAGCAATTCCTGCAACTTGCTTTTTAACTGGAACTCCAGCATTCATCATTGCCAAAGAACCGCCGCAAACAGTAGCCATTGACGATGAGCCATTAGATTCAGTTATTTCAGATACTATACGAAACGTGTAAGGAAATTTTTCAGGTTCAGGTAACACTGGGTTTAATGCTCTCCACGCTAATTTTCCATGTCCAATTTCTCTTCTTCCAGTTCCACCCATACGTCCAGCCTCTCCTACTGAGAAAGGAGGAAAGTTATAATGCAGCATAAACCTCTCTTTATGTAATCCATCTAGAGAATCAACCATCTGCTCATCATCAGAGGTACCTAAAGTTAGTGTAACTAAAGCTTGAGTTTCCCCTCTTGTAAATAATGCTGAACCATGCGTTCTGGATAATAAACCTGTTTCACAATCTATATTTCTTACTTCATCAACTTTTCTTCCATCAATTCTTTTTTTTGTTTCAAGTAACTGATTCCTAACAAAATTCTTTTGAAACTTGGCGTATGCTTGGTTTAACAAATTAGAATCTATGTCTTTTTCTTCGGCAAGCTCTTCAATTTTTTTATTTATATTTTTTAATTTTTCAGATCTTTTTGATTTTTCTTTTATTGTGTAAGCCTCTTTAATGTCATTATTTATCTCTTCTTTAATAACTTTTTCTTCGTTTGATAAATCTATTGTATCTAATATCCAAGGATCTTTTGCTGTTTCTTTTGCTATTTCAATGATTAGATCTAAAACTTTTTTGTATGATTCTTTTCCAAATTCTACAGCTTCTAACATGATATCTTCACTCAATTCATTAGCTTCAGACTCAACCATCAAAACACCTTTTTTTGTTCCAGATACTACTAAATCTAGACTAGTTTCTTTTAATTCTTCAATTGTTGGATTTAAAACAAGCTTATCATTAATTCTTGCTACTCTTGTTGCTGCTATAGGCCCAAGAAAAGGTATACCGGAAATAGTAAGCGCTGCTGAAGCACCAATAATAGCAGGAATATCTGGATTATTCTCTTTATCATAATTTATAACCTGACAAATTACCTGTACTTCA
The DNA here is from genome assembly GCA_002690625.1 of Rickettsiales bacterium. The sequence goes on along the minus strand of NZFJ01000024.1, from coordinate 9,910 downwards.
TTTTTAAAACCGTTAGGAAATAATGGTCTTATAGGCCTATCAATAAGTCTCGACGTTAGTGTCTCCTTGTCGCTGGGTCTGCCTTCCCTCTTTAAATAACCACCTGGAATTTTTCCTGCAGCATAAAATTTCTCAATATAATGAACAGTAAGTGGAAAAAAATCATAAGAGGCTCCTCCATCCTTAACCCCAACTACTGTTGCTAAAACTTTAGTTTCTCCATAAGTAACAATTACTGCTCCATCTGCTTGTCTTGCCATCTTTCCAGTTTCAATAGTAAGATTTCTTCCACCCCAGTTTAGGGTTTTTTTAGTAATTTTAAACATTTAGTTTCCTTAATTTATAAATATTATTTTCTAAGACCGAGTTTTTTAATAAGTGACAAATATCCAGACTCGTCTTTACCCTTTAAGTATTTTAGTAATTTTCTTCTATTATTAATCATACCTAATAAACCTCTTCTTGAGTGATGGTCTTTTTTATTGATTTTAAAATGCTCACTTAATTGATTAATTTTACTAGTAAGAAGAGCTACTTGCACTTCAGTTGAACCAGTATTATTTTCTTTTTTTCCATATTCTTTTATTATTTCTTTTTTTTCATTGACGTTCATCGTCACTATTCCTCCAAACCTAATTAATAAAGTTACGTCGTGGTATGATATACCCTTTTTCTAAATTAGCAATAGAAACAAGTTTTTTATTACTCTTTACTAAGAAAAAATCTGATATATTATCACCTATCTCTTTATACCTTTTAATATATACCACATTACCAGCTTTTAATATATCTGAATATTTTTTTTCTAAATTAATTGAAGGATAATTTTTAATAGCAAAATCTACTGGTAGTAAAAATTTATTTAAATCATTAATATCTGCATCTAATATATCATTTAGGTTAATAGAATTTTGAGTGGTAAAAAAAGAGTTTTCCTCTCTTATTATATTCTCAGCATAACCAAAGGTATCTAATTTGTTAGATAAATCACGAGCTATAGATCTTATATAAGTGCCCGAACTACATTTTATTCTAAATTTAGTATGATTATTAACAATATTTTCTCTTAAATTAAAATCTATTATATTAATTTTTTTAGGTTTTGTTTCAAATTTAATATTTTTTCTAGCTAATTTATAGGCTCTTACACCATTAATTTTTACAGCTGAGAAGATAGGAGGTTTTTGATTAATAATACCTGTGAAATGTTGATTAATTACCAACTTTATATCTTTCACTTTAGGTCTTACAGACGATTTTTTTATGACTTTTCCCTCTGCGTCGCAAGTATCTGTTTCTTTTCCCCATATAATCGTAAATGAATATTTCTTAAAATTGTTATTAATAAAGTTTATTGTTTTTGTAGCTTCTCCAATTGCTATAGGTAAAACTCCTGAGGCTAAAGGATCTAGAGTTCCATAATGCCCAAGCTTTTTCAATGAGAATTTCCTTTTTAGTTTTTTTAAAACATCATTTGAACTTATTCCTCTATCTTTATAAATATTTAACCATCCATTATTTATATGAGATGAAGTGCAAAGACTCATTACTTCTGATTAATTAGTGTATTTATTTTGCTCGCTGTTTGAAAAGATAAATCAGGGAAAAATGATATTTTTGGAGAGTACTTAGTTTCTATTTGTTTTGCTACTAATTTAGAAAATACATTAGAATAATTATTAAGAATTTCTGATACTTTTTTCTCATCTTCCCCTAAAGAACTTACATAAGCTTTTGCATATCTAAGATCTTTTGAAGGTTGAACCTCTGTTATAGTAATTATAACATCATCGCTAAGTTCTTGAATATTTATGTCATTTGATAATAAGTTTTCTGACAATATCGCTCTGATATTTTCACCTACTCTAAGCAATCTATTATTTTTTGTTTGCACATAACATTCCTTAAAAAACCTATTCTTCTAAAGTTCTTGCTGTCTTTTCAATTTCAAAACATTCTATAACATCATCAACTTGAATATCATTATAATTCTGAATAGAAATACCACATTCCAATCCCTGCTTTACCTCTTTAGTATCATCATTATGTCTTTTTAAATTATCTAAATCACCAGAGTGTATTACTACATTATCTCTTAGAATTCTTAATTTAGTATTTCTTTTTATTATACCTTCTGAAACGAGACATCCAGCAATTTTTCCAATTTTAGATATTTTAAAAATTTGTTTTATAGTTGCATAACCCAAAAATTTTTCTTTTTCTGTCGGTGCTAAGAGACCTGATAATAAATCTCTAATTTCATCAAATATTTCATAAATAATTGAATAATACTTAATACTAACTCCTTGCTGCTTTGCCATTTTTTTAGCTTGAATATCTGCCCTTACATTAAAACCCAAAATCAAAGCTTCATTTGAAGAAGCTAGAGCTACATCTGTTTCGTTAATTCCTCCAACTCCCGATAATAAAATTTGAACGTTTACTTCATCATTTCCTATTTTTTCTAAAGTATTAACTATTGCTTCCTTTGATCCTAATGCATCAGTTTTAAGTACAATGTTTAGTAATTTTTTTTCACCAGATTTTATATTTTTAAAAATATTTTCCATTGAATTTGCTCTAGACAAATTTGTCTTTTCTTTCAAAATAACTGCTTTTCTGTATTCACTTACTTCTCTAGCTCTAGCTTCATTATCCACTACAATAATATCATCCCCCGCTAAGGGAATATCGTTTAAACCTAATATTTCGGCTGGCGAAGATGGAGGTAAATTATTCAAAGTTTTTCCTTTATCATCAATTATTGCTCTAATTTTTCCCCATTGAGAACCTGCAACAATAATATCACCCTTTTTTAAAACACCTCTTTGTTGAACTATAGAAGCAACCACTCCTCTACCTTGTTCTCTTTTAGCTTCCAATACTGTTCCTTCTGACCTTTGGGTAATACTTGCTTTTATTTCAATTATTTCTGCTACTACTATAATATTATCTATTAAACTATCTAAATTCTTTTTTTTAAGAGCAGATATCTCTACTAATGGGACTTCTCCTCCTAATTTTTCTACAACTATGTCATGCTTTAAAAGTTCATTTATTACCTTATCGGTATCTGCTCCTGTAGCATCTATTTTATTGACTGCGACAATTATAGGTACCTTAGCTGCTTTCGAATGCTGAATAGCTTCTATTGTTTGGGGCATGATCCCATCATCAGCGGCTACAACTAAAATAACAATATCAGTTAACTTTGCCCCTCTAGCCCTCATGCCACTGAAAGCTGAATGGCCCGGAGTGTCGATAAATGTTATTTTCTTACCAGCTTTTGTATTAATTTGGTAAGAGCCTATATGCTGCGTGATCCCTCCTTGCTCTTTAGATACTAAATCAGTATTTCTCAAAGCATCTAATAAAGTGGTTTTACCATGATCAACATGTCCCATAACAGTAACTATAGGAGGTCTTATAATAGCATCTTCTTTTTCTTCCACTGTAGTATCTAAGCCAAGTTCAATATCTGACTCAGATACTCTTTTAGGCTTATGGCCAAATTCTAAAACTACTAACTCTGCTGTATCTGAGTCTATTGTCTGAGTTGCTGTAGCAGCTATATCATTTTTTATTAAAACTTTAATTACTTCTGCTACTCTCGAAGCCATTCTATTTGCTAGTTCCTGTACTGAAATGAACTCTGGTATTTTTACTTCTCTTACTATTGGTTTGATGTTGCTTTCTGTGAGAACTTTTCCTTCAGCTGCTTTTTTTTCTTTTTCTCTGGCCCTTCTAATTGAGGCTAAACTTCTTTGTCTTTCTTCATCATCATAAGCCTGCTGAATGGTCATTTTTCCTGCCTGCCTTCTGATATTTACTTTACCAAGAGATAATTGTTTTTTAAGATCGGCTCTATTTTTTTTGCTACTCAATTTTTTAACATTGTCTTCTTCTTTTTGTTGAGTTCTTTTCTTTGCATCATCGGTAACAACTGAAGACCCCAAACCTTGTTTACCAACTTTCTTATCTATAATAGAGCTATTTTTTTTATCTTTTAAAAACTTTTCTTTTTTATTTTTCTCTTCAGTTGAAGAAATTTGATTTTCTCTAGCTATACGATCTGTTTGTGCATTGTCTTTTAACTCTTGAAGACGTACTTTATTATTGTCATTGTTACTTTCTTTAATATCACTAGAAACCTCTTTAGGTTTTAGCTTTGCATCATTGAATTCTTTGTTGATTAAATCATTATTATTTGAACCTTTTATTTCTTTTTCGGTGCCATTTTTTCTAAAGGTTCTTACTTTTTTAACTTCTACCGCTACTGATTTAACTCTTCCATGGCTAAAAGATTGTTTTACAGTTCCTCCTCCAACTGTTTTACTTAATTCTAACTTTGATTTGTCAGATAATCCTAATTTTTTTTTTTCCATAATTATACCACTATATCACATGCAAATTAATTAATCTTTAAACCAATCTTCTCTAGCTTTCATAATAATCTTATTCGCATCTTCTATATTCTGCAATTTGTCTCCTAAAATATCAACCAGTTCTTCTGACGATAAATCAGCCAGGTCATTTTTAGTTAATATTTTATTTTTTCCTAATATGACTAACATCTCTAAATCAAGAAGAGTTAAATCTTTTAAGCCGTCTTCAATTCCTAAATTTTTAATTTCTTTATTATACTCTTCTTCTTTTTCATCTATATAAGCTATTGCTCTATTTTTTAATTCCTCAGCTAAGTTTTCATCAAACCCCTCTATAGACTTTAATTCTTCTATAGGGACATAAGCTACAGTTTCTATTGTTTTAAATCCTTCTGATACCAATAAATGAGCAATTACTTCATCAATAACTAAAGCCTCTATAAGAATTTGTGTCTCTTTTTTTAATTCATTTTGTCTTCTTTCAGACTCAGCACCCTCAGTTAATATTGATATTTCCCATTTAGAGACATGCGAAGCTAATCTTACATTTTGTCCTTTTCTTCCTATAGCCAAACTTAGCTGATCATCAGGAACTATTACTTCGACTTTTTTGTGCTCTTCATCTAAAACTACCTTTGTTACTTCTGCAGGAGATAATGTGTTTACTATAAATGAAGCGGGATCTTCAGACCAAGGAATTATATCAATTTTTTCTCCTTGAAGTTCATTAACTATAGCTTGAACTCTACTTCCACGCATTCCTACACATGCTCCAACAGGATCAATCGTTTTATCATTAGAAAAAACTGCTATTTTTGCTCTACTACCTGGATCTCTCGCAACAGAATTAATTTTTATAATTCCATCATATATTTCTGGAACTTCTTGAGTAAATAAGGCCGCCATAAATTCATTAGAAGTTCTAGACAGAAATATTTGAGGACTATTTAAATCTTGTTTTACTTCAGTAATATATGCTCTAGTTCTATCCCCTGGTCTAAATATTTCTCTTGGGATGGTGTCATCTTTTCTCATATAAGCTTCGGCTTTTCCCAAGTCTAAAAATATATTTCCATACTCTACTCTTTTTACTATGCCATTGATAATTTCACCTGTTTTATCTTTAAATTCTAAATATTGTCTTTCTTTATCTGCCTCTTTAACCTTTTGAACTATCACTTGCTTTGCCGCTTGTGCAGAAACTCTGCCAAAATCTATAGGTGGAAGAGGATCATATATAAATTCACCAACTTTAGCATTTTTATCTATAAACTTTCCTTGTTCTAGAGTTATTTGAAGTGATGAATTTTCAATAACCTCAACTACTTCTAAAACTCTGCTAATTTTTATTTCACCTGAACTCCTATCAATAACTGCCTTGACTTCTAATTCCTGTCCATATTTTTTCTTTGCAGCTGACTGAATTGCTTGTTCCATAGCTTCAACAACTAATTCCTGTTCAATAGATTTATCTCTCGCAACTGCTTCTGCTATTTGTAAAAGCTCCGGCCTTACTACTGATAGCCCATCTGTATCGTTCATACATTCCTCTCGATAATTACTTATTCTAACTTGATTAAGGAAAAATCCCTACAATAAGAAAAAGTAGTATAATAGTAATATTATATCAAATTGTTAATTTATTCAAAAATATACGTTATACTAGTAAACTATAAAATAAAATACTTTTGGTTATTAATCCAGATATTTTTTTACCTCTAAAAAAAAAGTTTTTTTATTTTTATCTAAAGCTTTTTTTTCATATCTAGTAATTGAAAAAAAATCTTTTTTTATGCAAAATTTATTTCTATAAATTATCTTTAGTTTTTTAGAATTATTAAACACTTTAATCATCCAATTAAAGTAATCTTCAACATCTGTTGCTGTATAAATTTTTCCTTCCTTTTTTAAACAAGCTGTCATTAATTCGATATTTTTTTCATTTACTATTCTTCTTTTTTTATGTTTATTTTTAGGCCAAGGATCTGGAAAAAATATTATTATATTGCTTAAAAAATTTTTTGGAAAACATGTTATCAATTCTCGTACATCCTGCTTAAAAACCTTTACTCTTTCAATATTAATTTTTTCTAAATCTAACAGGAAACTTGCCAATCCATTAAGATATGGCTCACAGCCTATAAAGTAAGAATCTTTATTAGTTCTAATCATATGATTTAAGTTCTCACCTGAACCAAAACCCACTTCTAAATTAATTTTCTTATTATTACTTAAAGAACTATTAATATAATTATCTATATTTTTATTAGTCAATTCAATTTTAGGTAAAATATTTTCTAAAACTAACTTTTTTTTTTTACTTAACTTAAATCCTATTCTTCTTCCATAGTAATGATAATCTTTTTTAATTATATTAAACCCTTTAATTCATCAATTTTATCTAATTTTTCCCATGTAAAATAATCACCTGCTGCTTCTCTTCCAAAATGACCGAATGAAGCCGTTTTCTGATAAATAGGATTTGCAAGTCTAAGCATTTTTCTTATGCCTGCTGGCTTTAATTCAAATATTTCTCTTATATTTTTAATAAGTTTTGAATTATTAATTTTTCCTGTATTATGTGTATCAACGTATATTGATATTGGTTCAGATACACCAATTATATAAGCTAATTGTATTGTGCATTTCTCAGCTATTCCTGCTGCAACTATATTTTTTGCAATATACCTAGCCGCATAAGCTCCAGATCTATCAACTTTTGATGGATCTTTCCCAGAAAATGCGCCTCCACCGTGAGGGCATACTCCCCCATAAGTATCAACTACTATTTTTCTGCCTGTTAGACCCGCATCACCATGAGGCCCACCAATTTCAAATTTACCAGTAGGGTTAATAAATATATTTTCTTCAGGCACATCCCATCCTCTAGGAATTATATTTTCAATTATAGGAAAAGTCATATTTTTTATATCATCTTTTGTTATATTTGCTTGATGCTGTATTGATAATACAATTGAATGAATTTTATCGGGCTTATTATCTTTATATTCAATTGAAAACTGAGATTTTGCATCTGGGCCTAAACCTATTATTTCCTTATTTTGTCTTTTATTTCTGATTTCCTGCAATAAAGAATGACTTAATTTTATTGGTAGAGGCATGTAAGCTTCGGTTTCATTAGAAGCATAACCAAACATAATTCCTTGATCACCTGCTCCTTCTTCATTTTTTTCAACTGCATCTACACCTCTGCTAATATCAGGTGATTGTGAGTGAAGGTTTATTAAAACTTCTAATTTCTCCCAATGGAAAGTCTCTTGTTCATAACCAATTGATTTTATTACATCTCTAACACGGTTTTCTATTTCAGCTTGATTGACATTTATTAGCTCTCCATCGCCTCTTACTTCTCCAGCTATAAAAACCTTATTAGTAGTTACCATAGTTTCACATGCTACTCTTGCAAGATCTGGGGCTTTACATTTTGATAAATAGTAATCAACTATTGCGTCAGATATTTGATCACAAACCTTATCTGGATGGCCTTCAGAAACACTTTCACTAGTGAATATATATTTATTACTATTCATGTTTATTACCTGATCTCCTATTCAAATTAAATATTATTATCAAAAACGATAATAGTAGAGCACTAAAAAAAAAAGTCTCTCCTAATTTACTATACAAAGTATTTTTCTTTGTCAAAACTAATTCTTTATCTATAATTCCACTTTGTGTTAATTTTAAATGATTTTCAACTGTTCCATTATGGTTTATGATAGCAGAAATACCGGTATTAGCTACTCTAATTAAATATTTTCCTTCTAAAACAGCTCTTATTTTAGATAGTTCTAAATGTTGATAAGGGCCTCGTGACTTCCCATACCATGCATCATTGGTGATATTAACTAAAATATTATAATTATTGCTTTTTTTCCTAGATATATTAGGAAAAATAACTTCATAGCAAATTAATGGTAATATTTTCACTTTATCATTTAATTTTAATATTTTTATTTTATCTCCTACCGTAAAATCTAAACCTCCTAAAGTTAATTGCCTTTTATTTAAAAATCCTCTAAAGGGTATATACTCTCCAAAGGGAACTAACTTTAATTTGTCATGATGCTGTATTCTTTTAAATTTATCCTGTATTAAAAATAAGGAATTATAAATTAAATTTTGTTCATCTTTAAAATCTCTTCTGATGGAGCCTAATATCAGATTATTAAAATTATTTAGTTTAGATATTAAAAAATCATTCTTTTTTTTACTTTTTTCTATGTTATAAGCAACAGCAGTTTCTGGCCATATTATTAAATCAATTTCTTTATCACTACTTTTATTAGATAAGTTTATTAAAGTACTTAAATTTTTTTCTGTTTTTTCTATATCCCATTTATCTTCCTGCTTAATATTGGGTTGTACTAATCTAATAAGTAAATCATCTATCTCTTTTATCTCCGGCTTTAAAATAAAATTTGCTAAACAAAAAAAGAAAATAAATGGTGAGAAAAAAAATATACTTATTTTATAATTATACTTTATAGAATAAATTCCTAATATTAATGAATAAGTTACAAAAGAGTATCCCCATATTCCTATAATTGAAAAAATAGAAATGGTTGACTCATCAAATGTCCAAATTGAAGATATTGGTATCCAAGGAAAACCCCAAAGTATATTTCCTTTAATCCAATCAAATAAAGAAAAAATAGTAACTACAGATAATACTCCTAAATAATTGTTAAACTGAAAGTTGAAGTATTTAATTAGAAAAAAAGATATGGCAGTAAATAAAGATAAAAAAATACTCAAAATTATAACAGCAAATAAACCAAAATATATACCGCCTACGTTTGCTGTTTCAAAAGAAATGGCTATCCAATATAAAATAGATATATGAAAACTAAATCCAAATACGAAACCTTTTTTGAAAGCATCTTTTTTAAAAAAAGTTTTTTCTAATATAATAAGTGAAAAGAGTAATGATATTATAGTTAAGAAGTATAAGTTATAAGGGGCATAACCTAAACTAGAAAAAAAACCTAATAATAATAAAACTACAATCTCATATTTTTTTTTAAGAGCTCTAATTATTTTTTACCCCTAAATTCTCACCCCTAGATACAACAACTTTATAAATCTTTCTGTGGTCTGCTTCCAATATTTTAAAGCTAATGCCTAATCTGGCTTCAGGAATATGATCATTAACTTTAGGAATTTTTCCACAGATTGTAAATATTAATCCTCCTACTGTTTCAATTTCTTCATATGCCTTAACATCAGTAAACTTGAGCCCTAAAGCTCTTTCTAAATCTATCACATTCGTACGACCCTCAACCAATAAAGCTCCATTTTCTAGAGTAGTAATTGACGGTTCTTCCTTAGAATCATGTTCATCTTCAATTTCACCAACTATCTCTTCAACTAAATCCTCAATAGTAACTATTCCATCGGTGCCTCCTTGCTCATCAACTATTATTGCTAAGTGTGTTCTAGTTGCTCTCATTTGCCCAAGCAGATCTATAACTAACATAGAAGGCGATGAAAATAATACATTT
>NZFJ01000023.1 GCA_002690625.1 Rickettsiales bacterium | reverse complement strand
ATTAAATGTTGGAATTATTGCTGATATTTTTATTTTCATTAAATTATATATCTATGAAAAAAAGTGATAATACTGGTAAATTATTTTCATTAATAATTATACAAAATTTGCTTACTTTTATATAATATATTTATAATAAAAAGCCACCATAGTATACTGGTTGATTACACGTCATTGGTAATGACGAAAGGAAAGTTCGATTCTTTCTGGTGGCACCATTGTTCAAGTATTTACTTATAGATTATTTTATAGCTTAATATAAAAGCTGATAAAGTTAAGGTTACAGCATTAGCTAAGATTAATGGCCAATTATAAAGTATGATACCGTAAATTAACCAAGAAAAAACTCCGAGCGTAAAAATTAAAAACATCAATAATGAAATATCTTTTGTGCTTTTACTTTTCCATACCTTTAGCGCCTGAGGAAGAAAAGCTATAGTGGTACAAAAGGCAGCAAAAAAACCAATAAATTGCGTAAAATTATTTGATATCATAAAAGTTTTTAATATAAATTTTAATAGTATTTAGATAACATTATAATTATATACGAACAAGTTTTAAATAAAACCAGTATTAATTTTTATAGTTAAATATTTTATTTAAAACTTTATTCATTTCTTTTGTATTTATGTTTTTAGGAACTTTCTGTAATCTGCAAAAATAATAATATTCACAAATTAATTCAATCTCTTCGCACAGTTCAAAAGCTTCTTCTATATTATCTCCCAGAGAAATTTGACCGTGATTAGAAATTAAACAACTTCTGCTATTTTTTATAGCTTCTAATATATTTTTAGATAACTTTTTACTGCCGAATAAAGCATACTTAGCAACATTAATATTTTTTGAACCTGTTAAGGCTATCATATAATGAAATGAAGGTATTTTTGTATATAAGCATGAACAAATTACAGAAAATTTTGAATGTGCATGAACAATAGAATTAAATTTGGTGTTTTTATAAAGATCTAAATGAAATCTCCACTCTGATGATGGCTTTTTTTTTTTTTCTGCTACTCCATTCATAGAAACAAAAACTATATCTTTAGTATTTATTTTAGAATTTTTTTTTCCTGATGGAGTTATTAAAAAACCCTCAGTGTCCTGATATTTATGCCTAATAGATATATTACCAGATCGTATTGGAGAAATATTATTTTTATTAAATAACTTAGAAAATTTTATTATTTTTTTTTTTTTGGATAAGTCATTCATCTTTTATTTTCTTAATATTTTCTTCTTCAGCTTCTATAACACCCCTGTCAGTGATCAAAGCTTCTACAAACTTATTAGGAGTAATATCAAAAGCAGGATTGTAAACTTTACTTTCTTTTGGATAAATATCAATTGATTTTATTTTATTATCTTTATCATAACCTCTTATATTTCTTAATTCACTCGCACTTCTTTCCTCTATAATTATATCCTGATAGTTCTTAGTTTTCCAATCAATTGTGCTATAAGGAATTGCTACGAAAAAAGGAATATTAAATTCTTTTGCCACAACCGCTTTTAGAAAGGTTCCTATTTTATTTGCTACGTGCCCAGTATACGTAACTCTATCTGCTCCTACCAAACATAGGTCTATTTGACCCCTTTGCATTAATATTCCAGCTGTATTATCAGTAATAATTGTATTATCTATTCCTTCATTATTTAATTCATAGCTGGTCAAAGAGGCTCCTTGGTTTCTAGGTCTAGTTTCATCTACCCAAACATGTAAATCAATATTGTTATCTCTTGCATAATAAATTGGTGCTGTAGCAGTTCCCCAATCAATAGTAGCAAGCCAACCTGCATTACAATGCGTTAAAATATTTAATTTCTTTTTTTCATTTGAAATATTCTTGATTATTTCTAATCCATTTTCCCCTATTTTTTTACAACAATCTTTATCTTCTTCACATATTTTTAATGCTTCTTTTAAAAGAATATATTCTATTTCTTTATTAGCATAACTAAAATCTATTTTAGAAACCATCCTTTCAACAGCCCAAAATAAATTAACGGCAGTTGGTCTTGTTTGTTTTATTTTCTCTATTGCCAGGAGCATTTGATCCTTATTTTTTAATTCTCTAAATGCCAAATACACTCCAAAAGCTGCAGTTGCTCCTATAAGTGGTGCACCTCTAACTTTCATTTCTTTTATTGCAATTATAACATCTTCTAAATTATTTAATTTTGTTATGATTAGCTCAAAAGGTAATTTAGTTTGATCTATTATTTGCACACATTCCAATTTGTCATCATACCAAATAGTTTCAAATTTTTTATTATCTATCAGCATATAATTGTGTTTTAAGTTATAATATCTATGATATTATTAGTATATTTATATTATGAAAAATATTGAAGTATATGCAAACAAAAAAACTTTTAAACCAAAAGACTCAATTTGTGTAGTTACAGGTGGTTCAAGCGGTATAGGAAAAGCTTTAATCAAAGAATTATTAATTAATAAAGCCAAAAAAGTAATTAATATAGATATTTTTGAAAGCACTTTAGATGACGTTGATTTTTATAATTGTGATGTTAGCAACAACGATAAACTAAAATCAGTAATTGGTAAAATATTTATAAAGTACAAAAAAATAGATTTGTTTTGCTGTAATGCTGGTGTAGCTGTCGATGATGATGGATTAGCTTCTGAAGAACACTGGGAAAATATTTGGAAAATTAATGTAATGCAGCACCCTAATATTGTTAGAAATACGATATCAAATATGGTTTCTGAAGGTCAAGGTTGGTACCTAATTACAGCTTCTGCAGCCGGTTTACTCTCCCAAGTAGGTTCTGCAACCTATTCAACTACAAAACACGCTGCAGTTGGTTTCTCTGAATGGCTAAGTATAACCTATGGAGATAAGGGAATTGGTGTAAGTGTATTATGCCCTCAGGGAGTAAAAACAGCAATGACTTCTGGTTTGAAAAATGGAGGAGTAGCTGGAATAAATGGAATGTTAGAAGCAAAAGAAGTTGCTAAATTTACTTTAAATCAAATGATGAAAGGCAAATTTTTAATTACACCTCATGATATAGTAAGAAAATATATAAAAATAAAATCTGAAAATCCTGATAAATGGATTATTGGAATGAGAAAATTATATAAAAAGTTTGTTAACAAAACATAAGATTTACAAATAATTTTTTTTATATAAAATTTAAATATGTTTGAAAGAAATATATTTACAGAAGAACAGAAAATATTTAGACAAAACACTTCGAAGTTTTTTAATAAAGAAATATTACCTTTTCACAAAAAATGGGAAGAAAAAGGAATTGTACCTAAAGAGTTATGGCTTAAAGCTGGAGCTATGGGTTTATTATGCCCAAATGTTCCCGTAAAATACGGAGGTATAGGAGGAGATTTCAGGTTTAATGTTATTATACTTGAGGAATTAGCTAAGATAGGTGCTACGGGACCAGGTTTTGCGGTTCACTCTGATATAGTAGCTCCTTATATAATAAACTATGGAACTGATGAACAAAAAGTAAATTATTTACCAAAAATGATTAGTGGAGAAACTATTTCTGCTATAGCTATGACAGAGCCAGGTACAGGATCTGATCTTCAAAATATTAAAACTAATGCAATCATAAAAGACAAAAACATAATACTTAATGGATCAAAAACTTTTATCACAAATGGGCAAAATGCAAATTTGATATTAGTAGTAGCAAAAACTGATGCATCAAAAAAAGCAAAGGGTATTTCAATTATATTATGTGAAGGAAATAGAAAAGGCTTTAAAAGAGGAAAAAATTTAAATAAAATAGGGCTAAAAGCACAAGATACTTCTGAATTATTTTTTGAAGAAGTTTCTCTACCAAAAAAAAATATCCTGGGTAACTCAGGTCAAGGATTTCAACAATTGATGGAAGAATTACCCCAAGAAAGGTTATCAATTGCTGTAACAGCAATTGCTGCAGCAGAAGCTGCCTTTAATTGGACTGTAGAATATACTAAAGAAAGAGAAGCCTTCTCAAAGAAACTAATCGAGTTTCAAAATACAAAGTTTGTATTAGCAAAACTTAAAGCTGAGATTACTGTTGCTAGAACTTTTATTGATACATGTGTAAAAGAACACATAAAAAATAATTTTACTGCAGATGATGGAGCTATTGCAAAATTATGGTGCACAGAGCTTCAGTTTAAAGTTATAGATAAGTGTTTGCAACTTCATGGTGGCTATGGATATATGCAAGAATATCCAATTTCCAGAGCCTTTATGGATTCTAGAGTACAGAGAATTTATGGTGGAACCAGTGAGATTATGAAAGAAATAATAAGTAGAAATTTATAAGGAGATAAAATGATTGAAGCATACATCTACGACTCTATAAGAACTCCAAGAGGTAAAGGAAAAAGTAATGGTTCATTACATCAAATTTCTCCAGTTAAATTAGCATCTAAAACCTTGAGTGCATTAAGAGACAGGAACCATTTAAACACAAGTTTCATAGATGACGTAATTTTAGGTTGTGTTCATCCAGTAAACGAACAAGGTTCAGATATAGCAAGAATTTCAGTTCTAGATGCTGAATATGATCAATCTGTTCCTGGGACTCAGGTAGATAGATTTTGTGCCTCTGGTCTTGAAGCCTGTAATATCGCTGCTGCACAAGTAATTAGTGGACAATCTGATTTAACAGTTGGTGGAGGAATTGAATCAATGTCAAGAGTTCCTATGGGCAGTGCAGGAGGCTCTTGGATGACGGATCCTTCAATTGCATTTAAAACATATTTCGTTCCTCAAGGTATATCTGCAGATTTATTAGCTACAAAATTTAATTATTCTAGAGACGACGTAGATTTATACGCAGTTAAATCGCAAGAACGTGCCTCAAATGCATGGGATAATAATTATTTTGAAAAAAGTATAATTCATATATATGACCAAAATGGAGATTTACTTTTAGATCATGATGAAACAGTTAGAAATAATACTACTATGCAAACTCTCGCATCTCTCACACCATCTTTTGAAAAAACTGGCATTGAAATGGGACTAGACGAGATAGCCCTTATGAAGTATCCAGAAACTAAAAAAATAAATCACGTACATCATGCAGGAAATTCTTCTGGCATAGTTGACGGAGCAGCAGCAGTTCTTATTGGTAATAAAGAAATAGGAAAAAAACTCAATTTAAAACCAAGAGCAAAAATTAAAGCTTTTGCTTCTGTTGGGACTGAACCTACTATTATGTTAACCGGTCCTGAGCATGCAACTGAAAAAGTATTTAAAAGAAGCAAAATGAATGCTAATGACATAGACCTTTTTGAAGTTAACGAAGCTTTTGCTGCAGTAGTATTAAGATATATGGATGCTTTAAAGATAAATCATGAAAAAGTAAATGTTAATGGAGGTGCAATAGCTATGGGGCATCCTTTAGGAGCTACTGGTGCCATCCTATTAGGTACAGTATTAGATGAGCTAGAAAGAAGAAACCTTTCTACTGCCTTGATAACACTATGCGTAGGAGCAGGAATGGGTACTGCTACTATAATTGAAAGAGTCTAAATTTGTCTTTAACCAATTTTAGTTTTAATAAAGACAAGGCATCTATCACTATTGAAGGAGGCTTAGTAAACTTAGACAGTCTAAAAATTTTTTTAGATATTTTAAATGAAATAAATATTGAAGATAATATTAAAAAAGTAAATATATATGGTAATTTTAATACTAAATTTTTAATGGAAGATATAATTACTTCTCATAAAAAAGATCAACAAGATAGTATACTAGAATATGTTCAGTCAGTAACAAAAACTATTGAAAATAGCAATACTATATTTATTGCAAATTTAAATGATATAATTCAAGGTCCTGCACTCGAAATCTCATTATCATGTAATTTTATTAATGCAGATAGAAAAACTATATTTAAAATTAATGAGATAGAAAAAGGATTTATTCCTATTTTTGGTTCAATACAGAGATTGTTAAGAATAGTAGGTTATAAAAAAACATTAGAAATACTGTTATTAAAGAAAGCTATAAACTTTGATGACGCTAAAAAATTAGATATTATCAACAGTCATAATGATAATAATCTTAAAATAAAGAATAGTAAATTCTTTTGGGATAATTCATTCACTAATACATTTATTTTTTATAACTCGTTAATACATTCTAAAACTAAGAATACAAACCCAGCTTATAATGCAACATTATCAAGTATATTTGAAGGATCTATTTGCGATTATAATGCAGGTTTATCTGTAGAAAAACGATGGGTAAAGTGGCTTTTAAATCAGTAGCAGTTTTAACTTAAAAAAATTTTACTTAAAAATCTAATTTTTCCTAAAACTTAATGCAACAGAATTAATACAATACCTAAGTCCGTATGGTTTTGGACCATCAGCAAACAAATGTCCTAGATGAGAATCACAAGCTTTACACTTTACTTCTATTCTTGTCATACCATGAGAATAATCTTCTTTTTCTATTATAGCTTGTTTATTAATAGCTTTATAAAAAGACGGCCAACCAGTTCCTGAGTCATACTTATGAGAAGAAGAAAATAATTCTTTGTAACAATTTACACAACAATATGTACCTTTTTCTTTAAAACTATTATATTTACCAGAAAAAGGTGGTTCAGTTGCACCTTCTCTTGTGACTCTTTGTGACAAGTTTTTATTACTCATATAATATTAAATAGCATTAATTTAATATAATGTTAATATTTTTAACTATGGCAAAACTTATTTTAAAATCTCCTGAGGAATTTAAAAAACTTATTGGTAATAATCTAGGAAAAAGTGACTGGAAATTAGTTGATCAAAAAAAAATAAATATATTTGCTGAAGCTACAGAAGATTTTCAATGGATACATGTAGATAATGAAAAGGCAAAAAATGAAAGTCCTTTGAAGAATACAATAGCTCATGGTTATTTATCTTTATCCTTAATTCCTAAATTTATAAACGAAATATGGGAATGTCAGAACCTTAAATTAATATTAAATTATGGTTCAGATAAAATTAGATTTATTTCTCCCGTTATTTGTAATAATTACATAAGGGCCAATGTATCAGTGCTAGACGCAAAAGACTACAAGGGTGGAATTTTGTTAAAAAGTAAAGTTGATATTGAAATAAAAAATAATGATAAGTTAGCAGTTTCTGCAGAAACCTTAAGTCTATTATATAGTTTAAATTAAAATTTTTTTATTAAATGTGTTTTAATTTGTTTTAAACTATTCACATCTATATCAGCTGTAAAATTTGATTCTACAAATTTATTTTTAAATGCTCCATATTCTTTTGGCCTACTTATATATATTGTTTTTAATCCGCACTTAGATGCTGCTAATAAATCATTTTTGTGTGATGCTATTAGTGCGCATTCATGCGGTTTAAGATTTAGGTGCTTTACTGCTCCGGTATACACAACTTTATGTGGTTTATATTTATAAAAATGTTCTGCAGAAAAAATAAAATCAAAATTTAAATTACCATATGAAAGTAAGTCTTTTTGCAGTGCTATGTTTCCATTAGATAAAGTAGCAGTAATAAAATTTTTATTTAATTGATTTATTGCTGAACTACTATCAGGCCATGGGTTAAGTTTATGCCAAAAATCTAGAATAACTAATTTATCATTCTCTGTTAATGATTTTATTTTCATTTCATGACATACCTCATTTAATATAATGAGATGTAATTCATCCAATTTTTTCCAACTTATATCTTTATTATTCACTTTTTTTAATATAGGTAAATATTTTAACCTCCAGTTTATAACGAACTCTTCTAAATTAATTTTGTCTTTAACAAAAAAATTTTTTTTTTTAATTGTTTAATTACTGAATTACGCCAATCTACAACGGTTCCAAACAAATCAAAAAATAAGGCTTTCAACATATTATTAAATATTTAAACAAAGTTATTGTAATATAGAAATAAATT
>NZFJ01000022.1 GCA_002690625.1 Rickettsiales bacterium | reverse complement strand
CAAGATATAGAGGTGACTTTGAAGAAAGATTGAATAATATTATTAAGGATATTACTTCTGATAAAAACAATATTTTGTTTATTGACGAAATACATACTGTTATAGGAGCAGGAGCCACATCAGGTGGTTCTATAGATGCATCTAATATATTAAAACCTGCTTTGGCTAATGGAACTTTAAGATGTATTGGATCTACAACTTATACTGAATACAGAAAATATTTTGAAAAAGATTCTGCTTTAGTGAGAAGGTTTCAAAAAGTTGATATTAATGAACCTACAGTTGATGATGCAATTGAAATACTAAAAGGAGTAGTTAGTAATTTTGAAAAATTCCATAAAGTAAAATATTCAGAAGATGTTATAGTAGAAGCAGTAAAATTATCAGCTAAATTTATTAATGATAGAAAATTACCAGATAAAGCCATAGATGTTATAGATGAGGTAGGGGCGAGGTATAATTTATTAAATACTAAGAAGCAAATTAATGTAAAAGATGTTGAGGATATTATATCAAAAATAGCGAAAATACCTTCTAAAAATATATCAATAAGTGACAGTAAAATTTTAGTTAATTTAAAAAGAAATCTAAAATTATCTATATTTGGACAAGATAAAGCTATAGAGGAGTTAACAAGAGTAGTAAAACTATCTAGATCTGGACTAAGAGATGATGGTAAAACTATAGGATCATATTTGTTTGTTGGGCCTACAGGAGTTGGTAAGACTGAAATTGCAAAAGTTTTATCTTATGCACTAAATATTAATTTATTGAGATTTGATATGTCTGAATATATGGAAAGACATAGTATTTCTAGATTAATAGGATCTCCTCCAGGTTATGTAGGTTTTGATCAAGGTGGTGCTTTGACGGAAGCTGTAAACAAAAACCCTAATAGTGTCGTATTATTAGATGAAATTGAAAAAGCGCATCCAGATATATATAATATACTTCTTCAGATTATGGACTATGGTAAACTTACTGATCATAATTCTAGAACAGTAGATTTTAGAAATGTTATACTTATTATGACATCTAATGCAGGAGCAGAAGAACTAGATAAGAACAGTATTGGTTTTACAAGTTCAATAACTAGTAAAGATAATGAAATTCAAATTAATAGGCTTTTTGCACCAGAATTTAGAAATAGGCTAGACTCTATAATTAAATTTGATTTTTTATCAAAAAAAACCATGAAAAATATAGTTGAAAAGGCTATAAATATATTAGAGTCACAATTATCAGAAAAAAAAATACTGATAAGTTTAACAAATAACGCTAAAAAATATTTGATGGAAGAAGGTTACGATATTAAATATGGAGCAAGGCCTCTAGAACGACTAGTACAAAAGAAAATTAAAGAACCTTTAGCCGAGGAAATATTATTTGGGCAGCTTAAAAAAGGTGGAAAAGTAGAAATTGATGTTAAATCTAATGAAATCAAGTTTAAAATTAACTGATATTTTTATACGGTGAATAGTTTTCATTAATATAATTAACTTCATTTAAAATCGCATTTTTTTCATCTTTTACAAAATTATTTATGGCATTTTTTAAACTTTTATTAAATATAAAGTGAGCGCTATATGTAATTTTAGGTAGATATCCTCTTTTAATTTTATGTGCTCCTTGAGCTCCTGCCTCTACAGTATAATATTTATTTTTAATGGCTATTTCTATTGCTTTGTAATAACACACTTCGAAATGAAGGTTGGGAATTTCCACAAAAGAACCCCAGTATCTACCATATAATTTATTATTAGATATAAAGTTGAGCGCTCCAGCGATAATATCTTTTTTATATTTTGCAGTTATTATAATAGTATTATTACTTAAATACTTTGGAATATTTAAGAAAAAATCTTTAGATAAATAGTTATATGACCATTTTTTTTGAATTGTTGACATATAAAATTCATACATATATTCACATATTTTTTTATTTATATCTTTTTTGCTTATAATATCAATACATATGTCCTTATTTATAAGACTCTTTCTTTCCTTTATAATTTTTTTACGACTTTTGTAATTCAATCTATCCAAAAAATCATTAAAATTTTTATAATTTTGGTTAGTAAAATGAAATTGTTCACCATATCTTATAGTAAAGCCAAGTCCTTTAAATGTATCTAATTCAGATGTATCAAAAAAATTAATATGAATGCTAGAAATATTTTTTTCAACACAATAATTTTTAATATAGTCAATCAACTTTATTTTTAATTCTTTACTTTCTTCATCAGGGTTTATAAGTATTCTTAATCCACTTACAGGTGTAAATGGAGAAGCTACAAGTAATTTAGGATAATATTGTAAACCTAAATTATTATAAGCTTGAGCCCAAGCATGATCAAATACAAATTCTCCTTGACTGTGCGATTTAATAAAACTAGGTATTACAGCTATTAAAGTAGATTTTTTTATTACGCCAAAATAAATCGGACTCCAACCTTTATCTACACATACTGAATTACTTTGCTCAAGTGATAATAAAAAGTTATAGCATAAAAAGATATTTCCATTAATATTGCACCTATCCCATTGTTCTTTATTAAATTCTTTAATGGAATATTTTTTAATTATTTCATAATTGTTACTCAATATTTATCTCAAATATTGAGTCAATTTCTACACTTGCATTTTTTGGTAGAGAGTTAGTGCTTACAGCTGATCTAGAATGTTCGCCATATGGATATAAAATAGTTTTTAAAAGATCAGAGGCTCCATCTGCAATTTTAGGTTGATCATAAAAATTGTCATTGCTATTAATAAATACTGTCAATTTTAAGCATTTTTTAATTTGGTTAAGATTTCCATCAAGTGCCAAACTTAATACACTAAAAGTATTTAGAATACAGATTTTTGATGCTTTTATTCCGTCTATTATGCTAATTTCATGCCCTATTTTTCCTTTGTAAATAATTTCTCCTTTAATGATAGGTATTTGTCCTGATACAAAAACTAAATTATTTGATAAAGTGTATGGATTGTAATTCGCAAGTGGTTGACTGCTTTTAGGAATAGTAATTTTTTTATCGATTAAATTTTTTTTAATATTGATCATAATATTTCCTAATTTAATAAAATTTTTTCGTTTTGTTTCCAATGATTAGAATAATAATCCCAACACTTTTCCTGAGTAATGAGACTTGCTAGTTTAGTATTATTTACATATAAAATAGTATTTACTTCAGCTTTCTCTAGTTTAACAGATTTTATTTGATAAGGGCTATCGTCAATAAACCATACTGAGTTTAATTTTTTTGACATAAATTTTATAGTTTTACCTTTGGTTCCTTGGTTAGCAAAAAAAGGATACTCAAATCCATTTTTTTTTAGTGATAAAAGTCTTTTATCATAGAATCTAAAAGGTATATTTGACAGTATTATTATATTGTAAGCTTTCGAAATTCTATTTAAGCTTTCTTTTGCTCCTGAAATTAATCTCATGTTAAAAGTGTTATTTAAAAAAAAATCATCAATTATTTTTTTTATCAGTCTTTTTTCTACAGCATTATTATTATTATCTATAATATTACCTTCTAGAGCATAACTATTCCAATTGAAATATAATTTTTTTTTTTCTAAGTATTTCTCGAAGCTGTTCATAAAATCAAAAATTACTTCGTCTGCATCACATATTAATAGTGGTTTACTTTTTTTAATCTCAAATTCTTCTAAGCTTGGAAAGGTATTAGGAAGCATCACTTAAATTTTTTTAGTGTACTATTTTATCTTACCTTCTTTAAATAAGACATGCTTTTTCGCTACAGGATCATATTTTTTTATTTCCATTTTATCAGTCATGGTTTTACTGTTTTTTTTTGTAACATAAAAAAATCCCGTATTAGCTGTACTGTTTAATCTTATTTTTACTGATGAAGGTTTAGCCATTATTATTAATACATTAATAAAATATATATTGTCAAGACTTACCTTTACTCTTTTTTTTAATTACCTCTAAACTATCCTCAATAGATAATTGAAGGGCATCTATACTTTTTGGCAGGCTAAAATTAATATTTTTATATTTAATATAAAAGCCATATTTTCCTTCAAACAATGATATTTCTTCTTTATCAATTGGATGCTTTCCAATAATTTTTAAAGCTTTTGGAGATCGTTTCGTATTTTTTTTGGGTTTAGACAAAATATCTATAGCTCTGTTGATTCCTATAGTAATGGGATCTTCGCCTTTTGGTATAGAATAAAAAGTATCATTATATTTTAAATAAGGTCCATACCTGCCATTATTTGCTATAATTACCTTTCCAGTTTCAGGGTGTTCTCCTACTTCTCTTGGAAGAGCTAATAGTTTTTTGGCTAAAAACAAGTCTATATCATTAATATTAATATTTTTTGGTATGGAAGCTCTTTTTAAATTTTTCTTATCTTCTTTATCTGACCCTAGCTGCACATAAGGACCATAGGGACCTTTTTTTAATAAAATTTCAATATTCTCATCTTTTCCTAATATCTTATTTTCTATTAAAGTATCCTCGGAATTCTCATCTGGAAAAACTTCACTTCTTATATAATCGCATTCTGGATAATTAGTACAAGCTACAAAAGGACCAGATCCATTTTTTCTCATCTTTATAGACAAATTAGCTTTTTTACAAGGACATTGGTTCCCATGTTTATGAGGAAAAAGATAATCTTTCATAGCTTCATTAATGTAATCATATACATTAGTGTTTGATAGCTTAAGAGTAGACTGTACACTTTCATTAAAATCATTCCAAAATTCATGAAGAACAGATTTCCAACTTTTTTCTCCTTGAGATACTAGATCTAATTCATCTTCTTTTTTTGCCGTAAAATTATAATCTAAATACTTTTGAAAATAATTTTCTAGGAAACATGTAACAATTCTTCCACTAGGTTGAGGAAAAAATCTCTTAGATTCCAATGAAACGTATCCCCTTAGCTGGTTTTTTTTCATAATATTGGCATAGGTAGATGGTCTACCAATTCCATATTCTTCAAGCTTCTTTATTAGTGATGCTTCTGTATATCGTGGTGGAGGTTCAGTAAAGTGCTGTTTCTTTTCATTTTCAACTCTTTTTATTAATGTTTTTTTAGTTAATTTATCAATTTCTTGATTTTTTTTAATTAAAGTCTTTTCTTCATCTTTGTAAATTTTCTTATAACCATCAAACTCTATTTCTGATGTAGAGGCACTAAGAATAATTTGGTTGGAATTATCTGCTATTCTTATAGAAATAATTCTACTAATTGATTGATTAGCTTGGGTAGATAGTGACCTTCTCCAAATTAAATCATATAATTTTTTTAAATCTTGCTCTAAAGAGGCAGGAAGATTATTAGGTCTTATAAAAGGGTCACTTGGTCTAATTGCTTCATGAGCTTCTTGAGAGTTTTTAACTTTATTTTTAAAAGTTCTTACACTATCATAAACATAAGTTTCTCCATAATCTTTAGAAATAACATCTTTTGCTTCCTTTATAAATTGACCGGAAAGGTTTGTGGAGTCTGTCCTCATATATGTTATAAGTCCTTTATTATCACCATTTATATTTATTCCTTCGTATAGTTGCTGTGCTAAAGACATAGTTTTACTTGGGCTAAAGCCAAGTTTATTGCTAGCATCAAGCTGCAAGGTAGACGTTATGAAAGGAGGATAGGGATTATTTTTTCTAATTTTACTTTCAATATCAATAATTTTAAAAGATGAATTAGATATTTTATTTATAAATTCAGTAGCTTTTTTTTCGTTTTCTATGCTAAGTTTAGATATTTTTTTTCCATCTATCTCATATAATTTAGCTTCAATTTTTTTATTATTCTCTAGAAGTAACTCTAACTCAATAGACCAATATTCTTGAGGTTTAAACTTTTGTATTTCATTTTCTCTTTCAGTAATCAGTTTTAGAGCAACTGACTGGACCCTGCCTGCCGATTTACAACCAGGCAACCTTCTTATAAGAAGTGGAGATAACGAATATCCCATTAAGTAATCTAAAGATCTTCTTGCTTGGTATGCATTTACTAAATTCATATCAATATTTTTAGGAGATTTAAGTGCTTCTAGGACAGCATTTTTAGTTATTTCATTAAATGTAATTCTTGAGACTTCAATATTATTTAGTAAATTATCTTCTTCTAATATTGTTTTTATATGCCATGCTATAGCTTCTCCTTCTCTGTCTTGATCAGTAGCTAAATAGAGTTTAGAAACATTTTTAATACTTTTTTTTATATCTAAGAAGTGTTTAGAATGATATGTATCTTTTTGATAATTAATCTTAAAATCTTCATCAACGTTAATACCTTTTTTTCCTTCAATATCTCTAACATGTCCGTATGACGCTAAAACTTTATATTTTGTACCAAGAAACTTATTTATTGTTTTGGCTTTTGCTGGTGATTCTACTACTACTAAATACATAATTTAACTTGAATAAAAAAAAAAGTTAACATTTAGGGATTCTAAGTCAAGCTTATAATTAGTATATCAATGATTTAATATTCTTACTATGTTTTAAAAGTATTATAATACTAATTAATAAAATAAAATTAAATTCTACAGGTTGTCCCGGAATCCATAATAAAAAATTTAAATTAAACTGTAAATATAGTAAAGTTTTAAAAATTATAAGGTTTGATATAATACTTACAATAGCTCCCAAGGCTGAATAACGAAAAATCTTAACTGATAATAACCATATAGAAATAAATATTAGACATAATGGCCAAGATACCACCAATAAATAGCCTATGAAAGAAGCTACACCTTTTCCCCCTTTAAATTTTATCCAAACAGGAAAAATATGTCCTATTATAGAAAGGGCACCTATTACTATACCATTTTCAATACCTAAAAAAATATATGCTAAAAATGTTGGTAAAAAAGTTTTAAAAAAGTCTAGAAATAAAGTTAATGCTGCTAATTTTTTACCTAATAACCTGTTAACATTAGTAGCACCTATATTTCCTGATCCAAATCTTCTTATGTCTTTTTTTTTAAAAAACTTAAATATTAAATATCCAAATGGTATAGATCCTATTAAATAGCTTATTAAAAAAAATATATATGAATATTTATTTAAAATTAAAACTTCTAGCATTATAAACTATTTTTCCATCTACCATTGTTAGAATAACTTTACCTTTAGCATTAATGTTTTCATATGGAAAGTTTTTAGATTTACTTTTGATGAGCTCAGAAGATAATTTTATATTTTTATTTGGATTAAATATTACTATATCCGCAGGTTTTCCAATTTTTAAACTTCCTGCGTTTAAATCTAATAATTTTGCAGGGTTTGAACTTAAAAGCTCTATTAATTTTGACAAGGGAAGTTTTTTTTCTTTTATTAATTTAAGTGTTAAAGGAAGCAAGCTTTCAAACCCTATTATTCCTGAAGAAGCTTGTTCAAAAGGAAGTCTTTTACTATCTGTATCATGAGGTGAATGATCAGATGATATACAACTAATTATATTGTTAACAATACCTGACTTAACAGCATCCATATTTCTTTTATCTCTAAGTGGTGGGGAAACTTTTGCATATGTGCGCCATTTTCTGATATCTTCTTCAGAAAGATTAAAGTAATGAGGTGACGTAGAGCATGTTACCTTTGCTCCTCTTTTTTGTGCTAGTTTAATACTGTCTATAGACAGTTGAGTGGTAATATTAAAAAAATGAATTTTACTTTTAGTCATTTCAGCTAATCTAATATCTCTATCTACTTGCAAAACTTCTGCTTCAATTGGTATTCCTTTTATTCCTAACTTTGTAGATAATAAACCTGAATTCATACTTCCGCCTTTTGAAAGGTTTTTTTCTTCTGGGTGTTGCATAATTAAAACATCAAAGGCGCTTGCATATTTAAGCGCTCGTAACATTACAGAAGCATCATCTACAGCTTTAATAGCATCTGTAAAACCAACTGCTCCAGCTTCTTTTAATAGACCAATTTCTGTTATATCTTTTCCTTGAAGACCTTTTGTAATTGAGGCAGTTGAATAAATTTTTACATCACTCTCTTTTCTGGCTTTCCTTTGAAGTAATTCTACTATTGAAACATTATCAATTATTGGATCTGTATTAGGCATACATACTAAACTAGTAATTCCTGCAGATGCAGCAGATTGACTAGCATAAGATAAATTTTCTTTATGTTCATCTCCTGGCACTCTCAAATGGCATTTAATATCAACAAAGCCTGGACTTAAAGTAAAGCCCTTACAATTTATTATTTTATAGTTTTGATCAGTAAAATTTTCACTATTATTAAAAATTAATTTAGTTATATTTCTTTTTTCAACTAAAACTACACCTTGAGAGTTTATATTTTGAGTTGGATCTATAATAAATGCGTTAGTAAATGCTATTTTATTCATAAAAGTTTATCTAATTAATTTTTTTATTACTGCCATTCTTATAGCAACACCTAATTTTACTTGTTCTAAAATAAGTGATCTTCCTATATCGTCTGCAACATCACTATCAATTTCTATACCCCTATTTATTGGGCCAGGATGCATAACTAAAGCATTTTTTTTTGCCCTTTCTAATTTTTTTCTGTCAAGGCCCCAGAATTTAAAAAACTCTTTTTCAGAAGGTACAAAAGTCCCATCCATTCTTTCTTTTTGTATTCTTAAAACCATTATTATATCTACTCCTTCTAAACCTTTTTCTAGATTTTTATAGGTTTTAACTCCTAACTTATTTATATCTGAAGGTAAAAGAGTTGGAGGAGCAATTATTCTAATATTAGCACCAAGTTTTTTAAGTAAATATATATTAGACCTTGCTACTCTGCTATGAAGTACATCTCCTAATATTGCTACTTCTAGACCTGATATTTTATTCTTTCTTCTTCTAATAGTAAGAGCATCTAACAAAGCTTGAGTTGGATGTTCATTACTCCCATCCCCTGCATTAATTACGGAACAATTTACTTTTTCTGATAGAAGATATGGTACACCACTCATATTGTGTCTTACTATTAATATATCAGGATTCATAGCATTTAGTGTCATTGCAGTATCAATTAAAGACTCACCTTTTTTAATAGCAGATGTAGCTACAGACATGTTTATTACGCTTGCACCTAATTGCTT
>NZFJ01000021.1 GCA_002690625.1 Rickettsiales bacterium | reverse complement strand
TTCTCATAATTTAATCTCAACATCTACACCAGCAGCTAAATCAAGCTTCATTAATGCATCTACTGTTTGCGGTGTAGGACTAACTATATCTAACAACCTTTTGAAAGTTCTAATTTCAAATTGTTCTCTAGATTTTTTATCTACATGAGGAGATCTATTTACTGTAAACCTTTCAATTCTGGTAGGTAAAGGTATAGGGCCTCTTACATCAGCTCCCGTTCTCTTTGCTGTATTTACTATTTCATGAGCAGAATTATCTAATATTCTATGATCAAAAGCTTTTAGTCTAATTCTTATATTCTGATGCTCAGCCATTTTATTCCTTTTATAGTTTATTCAATAATCTCTGATACTACGCCAGCACCAACAGTTTTTCCGCCTTCTCTTATAGCAAACTTTAAACCTTTAGTCATAGCAATTGGAGAAATTAAATTAACGGTTAAACCTATATTATCACCTGGCATTACCATTTCAGTACCACTAGGCAATTCTACAGTACCTGTAACATCAGTAGTTCTGAAATAAAACTGGGGTCTATAATTTCCAAAAAATGGAGTATGCCTACCTCCTTCTTCTTTAGTTAAAACATAAGTTTCTGCTTTAAACTTGGTATGAGGTTTAATAGAACCAGGAGCAGCTAGAACCTGTCCTCGTTCCACATCTTCTCTATTAATACCTCTTAACAAAGCCCCTATGTTGTCTCCAGCTTCTCCTCTATCAAGAAGCTTTCTAAACATTTCTACGCCCGTACAAACAGTTTTAGTAGTATCTTTAATACCAATAATTTCAATTTCTTCGTTAACATTAATTACACCTGACTCCACTCTACCTGTAACCACTGTACCTCTACCTGAAATAGAAAAAACATCCTCTATTGGCATCAAAAAAGGTTGATCAACAGGTCTTTCTGGCTGAGGCACATATTTATCTACCTCTTCCATCAACTTTAAAATTGCAGGAGCTCCAATATCTGAAGTATCTCCTTCTAAAGCCTTTAAAGCCGAACCTTTAATAATTGGAATATCATCACCTGGAAATTCATACTTAGATAAAAGTTCTCTAACTTCCATTTCAACAAGTTCTAAAAGTTCTGGATCATCAACTTGATCTACTTTATTTAAAAACACTACTAACGCTGGAACACCAACTTGTCTTGCTAATAATATATGTTCCCTAGTTTGTGGCATTGGACCATCAGCTGCTGAAACTACCAATACTCCTCCGTCCATCTGTGCCGCTCCCGTAATCATATTTTTGACATAATCAGCATGACCGGGACAATCAACGTGAGCATAATGTCTACCACTCGTTTCATATTCAACATGTGCTGTATTAATTGTTATTCCTCTTTCTTTTTCTTCCGGAGCTTTATCAATTTCATCATAAGCTATGCTTGTTGCTCCTCCTGTCTCTGCTAATACCTTAGTAATAGCTGCTGTCAATGTAGTTTTTCCATGATCAACATGACCTATGGTACCTATATTTACATGCGGTTTAGTTCTTTCAAATTTTTCTTTTGCCATTTTTTATCTCCATTATCAATATTTAATCAATTACTAACTTGCCAATTTTGACTTAAGTTCTTCTTCTACCATTGCAGGTACTAATGCATATTTATCAAACTGCATCGTATAAACTGCTCTTCCTTGAGTCATAGATCTCAAATTATTTACATAGCCAAACATAGTTGCAAGAGGAACATTTGCACGTATTAAGGTAGCATTTCCTTGAGGATCCATTCCCTGAACCTGTCCTCTTCTACTATTAAGATCACCAATTACATCCCCTACAAAATCCTCCGGCGTAACAACTTCAACTTTCATCATAGGTTCAAGTAATTTTGGTTGCGATTTAGATAAAGCATCTTTAAACGCAGATCGACCGGCTATTTCAAAGGCCATTACACTTGAGTCAACATCATGATAAGCTCCATCGTATAATGTAACACTTATATCAATAACTGGGTAACCCGCAACAACACCATTATGCATAGCACTTTCTATACCTTTCTGAACACCCGGTATATATTCTTTTGGTATGTTTCCTCCAACAACTTTATTCACAAAATCTAGTCCACAACCAGGCTCACCTTTTTTCACAATCATCTTTACTCGTGCAAACTGACCAGCCCCTCCAGATTGTTTTTTATGTGTGTAGTCTACGTCTGCTTCAGATGTGATAGTTTCTCTGTAGGCAACTTGTGGTGCCCCTACATCTGCTTCAACCTTAAATTCTCTTTTCATTCTATCTACAATAATATCTAAATGAAGTTCACCCATTCCTTTTATTATAGTTTGTCCACTTTCAATATCAGAAGATACTCCAAAAGATGGATCCTCTGCCGCTAACCTTCCAAGCGCTTCGGACATTTTTTCCTGGTCTGCTTTAGTTTTAGGTTCTACTGCTACTTCAATAACCGGGTCCGGAAATTCCATTCTCTCTAATATAATTGGATTATTTACATCACTAAGTGTGTCACCAGTTGTTACAGATTTCATTCCACATATCGCAATAATATCTCCTGCTCTTGCTTGCTTTATATCTTCTCGACTATTTGCATGCATTTGCAGCATTCTTCCAATTCTTTCTTTCTTTCCTTTAACTGTATTTTCTACTGTAGAGCCACTATCTACAATTCCAGAATAAACTCTTGCAAATGCGAGTGTTCCAACAAATGGATCTGTCATTATCTTGAATGCCAATGCTGAAAAAGGCTGATCATCAGAACTTTCTCTATGTAGTTCCCCCTCTTCATTAACCTTTACTCCCTTGACTGGAGGTAGATCCAATGGTGAAGGCAAATAATCTACAACAGCATCCAACATAGGTTGTACTCCCTTATTTTTAAAAGCAGATCCACATAAAACAGGTACAAAAGTTGCATTAGTAGTCCCTTTTCTAATACATTTTTTTAAACCTTCTATAGAAGGCTCGGTTCCATCTAAATATTGTTCCATTATTTCATCATCTTGTTCAACTGCTAATTCAACAAGTTTTTTTCTATATTCTTCAGCTTTATTTTTGTTATCTTCTGATATATCTGTAATTTTGAATTCTGCACCTAATGTATCTTCTTTCCAAATTATTTCTTTCATATTTAAAAGATCTATAACACCAAGAAATTCAGCTTCTGCACCGATGGGAAGTTGTAAAACTATTGGATTAGCTCCTAATCTATCTTCTATCATTCTTAAACATCTATAAAAGTCAGCTCCTACTCTATCCATTTTATTAATAAAACACATTCTTGGGACACCATATTTATTGGCTTGCCTCCAAACAGTTTCAGACTGAGGTTCAACACCTGCAACACTATCAAATACTGCTACAGCACCATCTAAAACTCTTAATGATCTCTCTACTTCTATTGTAAAATCAACGTGTCCAGGAGTATCTATTATATTAATTCTGTGATTGTTCCAAAAACAGGTAGTCGCTGCTGATGTGATAGTAATCCCTCTTTCCTGCTCCTGCTCCATCCAATCCATAGTCGCAGCTCCATCATGAACTTCTCCTATTTTATGAGATACTCCTGTATAATATAGTATTCTTTCTGTTGTAGTAGTCTTTCCAGCATCTATGTGAGCCATAATACCTATATTTCTGTACATATCTAATTTTGTTTGTCTTGTCATATAAATTCCGTTTCAATTACCATCTATAATGAGCAAATGCTCTGTTTGCTTCCGCCATTTTTCTTGTATCATCAGTTTTTTTAATGGCAGATCCTCTTTTATTATTAGCATCTAAAAATTCATTTGCTAATCTATCTACCATTGATTTTTCATTTCTTTTTCTAGCAGCATCAATAATCCATCTAATTGCTAAAGCTTGTTTTCTTCTACCAGACACTTCAACTGGTACTTGGTAAGTAGCTCCACCCACTCTACGTGAGCGAGTTTCTATTTGTGGCTGAACATTTTCTATAGCTCCTTTAAACACATCTAAAGGTTTTTTTTCTTTTTCTTTCTTATTTATAGCTTCAAAAGAAGAATAGACAAGCTTTTCTGCAACATCTTTTTTTCCATCAACCATTAATGATCTGATAAATTTTGCTAGAACTTTATCTCCAAAAATTGGATCTGGTATAATCTCTCTAAGTGTTGATTTTCTTCTTCTTGACAATTTATTCTCCTACTTTGGCCTTTTTGCGCCATATTTTGATCTTCTCTGCTTTCTATTTCCAACTCCTTGCGTGTCTAAAGTACCTCTTACTACATGATATCTGACACCAGGCAAATCTTTTACTCTTCCTCCTCTTATCATAACAACTGAATGCTCTTGCAGATTATGACCTTCTCCCGGTATATAACTAGTAACTTCAAAACCATTAGTTAACCTTACTCTTGCTACTTTCCTTAGAGCTGAATTTGGCTTCTTAGGTGTTGTGGTATAAACCCTTGTACATACCCCTCTTTTTTGTGGACAGGCCTCTAAAGCAGGAACTTTATTCCTTTTAATTTGTACTTTTCTTCCTTTACGCACAAGCTGATTTACTGTTGGCATTACAAATTCCTTTTTTACTTTATAAATTACCAGAAAGAGGCATATTATTGATAGTTAACGAAACGGTCAAGTAGAAAAAAAAAAAAGTTTAATTATATGTTGTAAATATACAACATTTGAAAAAAGCCTACTTCTAAGCCCCTTCTATTTGTTTGGCTTGCTCTTCTTTTATTCTCTTTTCATTTAGTGCTGCAATTTTTTTAAACTTCGACATAGTTCTGCCAGTACCTGCAGGAATAAGCCTTCCCACTATTACATTTTCTTTTAGACCAACTAAGTCATCTTTTTTACCTGCTGTAGCTGCTTCAGTTAAAACTCTGGTAGTTTCTTGAAATGACGCTGCAGATATAAATGATCTAGTTTGTAAACTAGCCTTAGTAATGCCATTCAATATTGGAATAAAAGCTGCTTCCTTTTTCTTATTTATTTTAGCATTTTCATTAGCTTGCTCAACTTCTTCTCTATCAACCATTTCTCCCTCTATTAAGTCTGTATCACCAGAATCAGTTATTTCCACTTTTTGCATCATCTGTCTAGAAATAACTTCTATGTGTTTATCATTTATTTTTACACCTTGAAGTCTGTAAACATCTTGAATTTCATTAACTAAATAGTTAGCCAACTCTTCTACTCCTAAAACTCTTAATATATCATGAGGCACAGGATTACCATCCATTAGCAAATCTCCTTTATTCACTATATCTCCTTCTTGGACCATTATATGCTTTCCCTTAGGAATCAAGTATTCGACAGTTTTTTCCTGATCATCTAAATCAACAACAACTAATTTTCTATTAGCTCTAACATCATCTCCAAATTCAATTCTTCCTCTGATGTCAGATATAAATGAATAATCCTTAGGCTTCCTAGCTTCAAATAATTCAGCAACTCTAGGTAATCCTCCAGTAATATCTTTAGACTTTTGAGAGTCAAGAGGAATTCTAGCAAGCAAGTCCCCTGCATTAACTTTATTTTTTTTAGTGCCACCCGATAAGTAAGATACAGATAAAACAGCATCCACTGGAAGTTCATACACTGCAGTAGTTCCATTAGATAACTTTAATACTTTTCCGTTCTCTCCAGTAATCTCAATTCTAGGTCTTAAATTTATACCTTTAGACGCAGACAAACTTTTCCATTCCTTTATAATTTGACTAGTCATACCAGTATCCGTAGAAGTAATTTCTTCTAAGGTATCTTTGTTTACATCTATAAATTTTACGTATCCTTGTTTTTCAGTAATGATTGGTCTGGTATATGGGTCCCATTCAGCCAACTTTTGTCCTCTTTTAACTTTAGCTTTTTCTTTTACTAGAATATTAGCACCATACGGGACTCTCTCTCTAAATCTTTCTCTGTCATTATCATCTTTAATTACTAATTTACAATCTCTATCTAAAGCTATACCGTTACCTTTTTTGTCAAAAATAACATTCCCTCCATCCACATATACTGTTCCATCTATAGTAGACTCCAAACGAGATTGCTCTGATCCAGCTTGAGCAGCACCTCCAATATGAAAAGTTCTCATAGTTAATTGAGTGCCTGGCTCTCCTATAGATTGAGCAGCCACGACACCTACAGCTTCTCCCATGTTTACTTTAGTAC
This sequence comes from Rickettsiales bacterium, assembly GCA_002690625.1. The sequence goes on along the minus strand of NZFJ01000021.1, from coordinate 2,380 downwards.
CTCTAGCCAAATCTCTTCCATAACAAATAGAACAAATACCAGTAGACATGTCACAAGTTAAAGGACTTCTAACTTTTACTGTATCAATTTCAGCCTCCATAATTTTCATAACTAAGTCTTCATCAATAAAATCACCTTTTTTAGCAATTACATTATTGTCAGTAGGACTCACTAAATCAGCCGCACAATATCTTCCTATTATTCTTTCATCTAATGATTCAATTATTTCTCCAGCATCTATTATGGCCTTTTTTATTATTCCTCTCTCTGTACCACAGTCTTCCTTAGTAATAATAAGATCTTGAGCAACATCAACTAATCTTCTAGTCAAGTATCCTGAGTTGGCTGTTTTAAGTGCAGTATCAGCGAGACCTTTTCTAGCACCATGAGTGGAATTGAAATATTCTAATACACTTAATCCTTCTTTAAAATTTGATATTATTGGCGTCTCTATAATTTCTCCAGAAGGCTTTGCCATTAAACCTCTCATACCAGCTAATTGCTTCATCTGAGCAGCAGATCCACGAGCCCCAGAGTCTGACATCATAAAAACTGAATTCATACTAGTCCCTTTTCCAACAGACATCTCTGACATCATTTTCTCAGCTACACTGTCAGTACACTTAGACCAGGAGTCAATTACCTTATTATATTTTTCTCCTTGCGTAATTAGTCCATCGGAATATTGCTTTTCATATTGTTTTATTAAATCTCTAGTTTGATCTACTAAACCAACTTTAGCTTCAGGCACTATCATATCATCCTTTCCAAATGATATTCCTGCCATACAAGCATGTTTGAATCCAAGCTCCATAAGTCTATCAGCAAATATCACGGTATCTTTTTGACCACAAAACCTATAAGCTACATCAATTAAACCTGCTAATTCTTTTTTACTTAATACTTTATTAATTAAAGAGAAAGGAACATCCTTATTTCTTGGAAGAACTTCAGAAATTAGAAGTCTTCCAGGTGTTGTGTCCACTATTTTATAGTTCTCATTTCCTTTACTATCAACTATTTTAATTCGTGCTTTAATTTTAGCATGTATGCTAACAGCCTTAGATTCAAGTGCGTGTTTCACTTCTGCAATATCACTAAAAGCCATTCCTTCTCCATGTTCGCCTTGGCTGTCTAAACTAAGAAAATATAAACCTAAAACTATATCTTGAGTAGGAACTATTATTGGTTTTCCATTAGCTGGACTTAAAATATTATTAGTTGACATCATTAAAACCCTTGCTTCTAGTTGGGCCTCTATTGAAAGAGGAACATGCACAGCCATTTGATCTCCATCAAAATCAGCATTGAAAGCCGTACATACAAGAGGATGTAATCTAATGGCTTTACCCTCAATTAATACCGGTTCAAATGCTTGTATTCCCAATCTGTGCAAAGTAGGGGCTCTGTTAAGTAAAATTGGATGTTCTCGAATAACTTCATCCAATATGTCCCATACTTCTGGTCTTTCCTTTTCTACCATTTTTTTTGCTGATTTGATTGTTGTAGCTAGTCCTCTTATTTCTAGTTTAGAATAAATAAAAGGTTTAAATAATTCTAACGCCATTTTCTTTGGTATACCACATTGGTGTAATTTTAATTCAGGTCCTACTACAATAACTGACCTTCCTGAATAATCACATCTTTTACCTAATAAATTTTGTCTAAATCTACCTTGTTTGCCCTTTAACATATCTGCTAAAGACTTTAGAGGCCTCTTATTAGACCCGCTAATGGGTCTGGCTCTTCTGGTATTATCAAATAAAGCATCAACTGATTCTTGGAGCATCCTCATTTCATTTCTAACAATTATATCAGGAGCTTTAAGTTCAATTAATCTTCTCAATCTATTATTTCTATTTATTACTCTTCGATAAAGATCATTTAAGTCTGAGGTAGCAAACCTTCCTCCATCAAGTGGAACAAGCGGTCTTAAATCTGGCGGTATTACAGGTAGAGAAGTTAATATCATCCATTCTGGTTTATTACCTGAAGTTAAAAACTGTTCAACTAACTTAAGCCTTCTAACCAATTTTTTCTTTTTTATATCAGATTTAGTTTCAGTTAATTCTATTTTAATTTTTTCTTTTTCTTCTTTTAAATCCATTGACTCGAAAATTTTTCTTATTGCAGCAGCACCAATACCTGCTGAAAATGAATCAGCTGAATTTTCATCTAAAGCTTTATTATATTCTTCATCAGATAATATTTGTTTCAACTTTAAATTTGTAAGTCCTGGCTCCATTACTATATGGTTTTCAAAATATAATACTCTTTCTACATCTTTCATGGACATATCTAATAGCAAGCTAATCCTGGATGGTAATGATTTAAGAAACCATATATGAGCTACTGGAGCAGCAAGTTCAATATGCCCCAT
>NZFJ01000020.1 GCA_002690625.1 Rickettsiales bacterium | reverse complement strand
TGTCTTTTTTAACTAAAGGAAAAAAATATAACAATGTTTTCGTGTCTGACATTGACGGAGAATTTTCTTTATCAGTACCCAATGCTACTATGAATAATGCTTTAGTAACTGGTTCTGCTGGTTTAATCCCAAAAGCTTGGCACTGGTCTTATTTAAGGCACGGAGCTCCACAATTAAATGGAAGATTTGAAAGATTAAATAATAGAAGAATGAATTCAGAAGATTGGGCAGCCTGGATATCAATAAAAACTATTATTGAAAGTATACTTAGAACTCAGAAGGTTATTAATTCAAATATTATTAAATACATTAAAAGTAGTAGCTTTCAATTAGATGGATCAAAAGGTATTAGTCTGAACTATAAAGATAAAATTAACCAATTAAGACAAACTATTTTATTAGTATCTTCAAATAACTGGGTAACTGCAAAAATTCCATTAGAAGAATTTCAAAACAGGAAAAATAATTTAGATACTATTGGAATATCTATGAATGATACTAATTGTGAAAAAGGAGACTAAATGTTTTTAAATCATTATATTTCTGCATTATTAGGACTTTCTATAAGAGAAACTAGAAAATTTACTCAACAAAAAGGACGTTTGTTTTCAGCAATTGTTAGACCAGCCTTATGGTTATTTGTATTTGCTGCAGGCGTTGGTACAGCAAAAGGCATTGATCCAGGTATTCTCAATTTTTATCCTACACAAAATGTTAACTATTTCGAATACATTACGCCTGGTCTATTAGGTATGGTTTTACTCTTTAGTAGCATGCAATCCTCTTTATCTATGGTTTATGACCGAGAAATGGGAGTAATGAAAATCCTACTTACGACACCTCTCCCTAGATGGTATATGCTAATATCTAAATTACTTGCTGGTACCATATTATCAGTTATACAAGCCTACAGTTTTTTAATAATTTGTGTCCCTATAATTAATATTTATACTCCATTCGTAACTAGTTTTTATGGCTGGATATATGCTTTTCCATTTATTGTATTATTTTCTCTAATGTTAGGATCCTTAGGTTTGTTTCTATCAGTTCACATTAAGCAATTAGAAAATTTTGCAGGAACTATGAATTTTGTAATTTTTCCTATGTTTTTTATTTCTTCAGCACTTTACCCTCTTTGGAGGCTTATAGATAATGGGGCTTTATTTATTTATTATTTAGCAAAGATTAACCCGTTTACTTATGGTGTTGAAATTATAAGGGCAGCAAGTTCAGGAAAATTCTACTACCAAGGAATAATAATAGTTTTTTTAAGTACATGCGTTTTTATTTTATTAGCTATTAAAGGATATAACCCTCAAAATAGTATATTTAAAAAATTAAAAAAGAAATAGGCTATGGATAGCTATAATAGTATAATAAATCTAGTTGGTAATACTCCTTTAATTAAACTAAAAAAAGCTTCTGAAATAACTGGTTGTAATATTCTTGGTAAAGCAGAATACCTTAATCCAGGTCAATCTATAAAAGATAGAGCTGCATTAAATATGATTTTAGAAGCAAAAGGTAAAAGCAAATTAATAGTTGAGGGCACTGGAGGAAATACTGGAATAGGACTTACCATTATAGGAAATGCTCTTGGTTACAAGACAAAAATAGTAATGCCAGATAATCAAAGTAAGGAAAAAATAAACCTTTTAAAATATTTAGGGGCTAAAGTAGTATTAACAAAACAGTTGCCCTATAAAGATCCTAATAATTATATTCAACTAGCAAAAAAAATAGCAAAAAATGAAAATGCTATATGGACTAATCAATTTGACAACATTGCTAACAGAGAAGCACATATAAAAACAACCTCTCAAGAAATTTGGGCCCAAACTAATGGAAAAATAGATGCCTTTATTTGTTCTGTAGGAACGGGTGGGACACTTGCTGGTAATTATATAGGATTAAAAGAAAAAAATAAAAATATTAAAATATTCTGTGCAGATCCTTATGGTTCAGGAATGTATTCTTGGATCAGAAAAGGATATCCAAAGGCAGCTCTAACTTCTATAACAGAAGGAATAGGACAAAGCAGAATAACTAAAAATTTAGAGGGCATTGATTTTGATGGTGCTTTTAAAGTTAATGATATTACTGCCTTAAAAATTATTTATGAATTAATCAATGCCGAAGGTTTATTTTTAGGGCCTACATCAGGAATTAATATTGGAGGAGCCATAAAACTAGCAAAAGAGTTGGGTCCTAATAAAACTATAGTAACAGTTTTATGTGATAGTGCTGAAAGATATACTAGTAAAATTTTTAATAAAAATTTTTTAGAAAAAAATAATATTTTTATAAAACATTAAAAAAGTTTTGAATATGTTAAAAAATGCTTCTTGGTTAAAAAAAAATATAAAGAAAAAAAATATTAAAATAATAGATGCCTCGTGGTACTTACCAAATACAGGAAGAGATGCTTATAAAGAATATTTAAAACATCATATCGAAAAAGCAGTATTTTTTGATATTGATAAAATATCAAATACAAATGATAAATTACCACATATGCTTCCTAATAAAAAAAAATTTGAATATGAAATAAGCAGAATAGGAATTAATAATAAAGATATATTAATAATCTATTGTAAAGAAGGTGTTTTGAGCTCTCCAAGAGTTTGGTGGACTTTTAAATATTTTGGACATAAAAATGTGTTTGTTCTTGATGGAGGTTTAGATGCCTGGAAAAGAGCTGGTGGGTTGATTACAAAAAAAATTAGAAAAATCAGTAAAACTTTTTATAAAATTAAAACATTACAAAAATCATTATTAATAAATTACAATAATTTGAATAGTCAATTAAAGAATAATGAAAAAAATCTTTTAGTTCTTGATGCCAGACCCCGGGAAAGGTTTCTCCAACTCATAGCAGAGCCTAGAGCAAATATAGGTAAAGGAATAATCCCAGGAAGTAAAAATTTTACATTTTCTTTATTTGATTATAAAGGACACTTTAAAAATAAAACTAATTTAAGAAGTATTTTTAGAAGCATACCTGAAAATAAGAAACTACTTGTTTGCAGTTGTGGTTCTGGAGTAGCAGCATGTAATATTGCAATATCTCTTGAATTAATAGGAAAAAAAAATTGGACAATTTATGATGGCTCTTGGACAGAATGGTATTTAAAACTTAACAGTAACTTATAATTTGACTTTCAGTTTATTTTCTGAGCTTGCTACTACACATGATATAGCTGCATCTCCTGTTACATTAACGGCTGTTCTTGTCATATCTAATATTCTATCTATTCCAATAATTAATGCTATTCCTTCTGACGGCAATCCTACTTGATTAAGAACCATAGCAAGCATAATTAAACCTACTCCTGGTACTCCGGCTGTTCCTACAGACGCCAAGGTTGCTACCATAATTACCGAAACAAAATCAGATAGGTTTAATTGAATACCATACGCATTAGCTATAAAAACAGTCGCAACTCCTTGCATAATTGCTGTACCATCCATATTAATAGTTGCTCCTAATGGTACTGAAAAAGATGCTACTGATTTATCTACACCTAAATCTTCTTCAACAGTCTTAAGCGTAACAGGTATAGTAGCAGCGCTACTTGCAGTAGAAAAAGCAAATAAAAAAGTTTTTCTCATTTTTTTGTAGAAATAAATCAATTTAATTTTTGTAAAGAAATAAATTAAACATCCATAGGTAACTATAAAGTGAATAATTAAAACTACTAATACAGTAAAAAAGTAAGATGCTAATTCTGTTATTGCGTTAAAACCTTGAGTCATGAAAGTTTTAAATATTAAAAAAAACACTCCATATGGAGCAAACAACATAATAATATCGATCATTTTAAGAAAAAGTACATTAAAAGAATCAAATGCTACCTTTATTTTATAATTACTTGAAGTTTCTAATTTAGTAATAGTAATACCTAAAATTATTGCAAAAAGTATCACTTGTAGCATGTTTCCATCTGATAAAGCTTTCAATGGATTAGTAGGAATGAGATTTTCTATAATATTACTCAATGGAGGAGGAGAGTTTGCTTGATAGTTATTGTTTAAAGAAAATTTAGCACCTGTTCCAGGATCTATAATATTTGCAAAAACTAATGCTAAGGTGATGGCAATAAACGTCGAAAATAAATATAGAAATATAGATTTTCCTCCTATTCTGCCTAAAGAACTAGTATCTCCCAAGTTAGTTACACCGCATACTATTGAAAAAAAGACCACAGGAACAATAAGCATTTTAAGCGAGGAAACAAATAATTTTCCTAAAACACTCACAGGACTAATTAAAATATTAACTAGATCTGAAAAAAAATAATTTATTACGCTCCCTAGGACTATACCTAGTAAAAGCGAAATAAATATTTTGTTGGTAAGATTCATAAATATAATATAAAACAATTATATTAATGTTGCACTTTAAAATTATCTTAATTACTTCAATAGTATTTTTAAGCACTTTTACATATAGCTCTAATTACAGCACTCTAATAAAAATAAAAAGTAATAATCAAGAGATATATTTTAATGTAGAAATTGCAAATACTGAAAATAAAAGAATAAAAGGCCTGATGAACCGCGATGATATTAAAAATAATGAAGGTATGCTTTTTATATTTCCCAGTGAGCATAAGGTTAATATGTGGATGAAAGATACCTATATACCATTGGATATTATATTTATTTCAAAAAATAAATATATAGTAGATATTATTAAAAATACAAAACCTGAATCTAAAACTATTTTACAGTCAAAACTTGTAGCTAAATATGCATTGGAAATTAAAGCTGGTTTAGTAGAACTTTTAAATATTAATATAGGAGATATAGTAAGTTTTGAAAAATAATAAGTTAAGTGATTTTATAAAAATTAGAATTCAAATAGGAAAAAGTTTTTATATAGGACCTGGAAAAGTTATCTTATTAGAAAATATAGATACTTTAGGTTCAATATCTTCTGCAGCAAAAAAACTAGGTATGTCCTATAAAAAAGCATGGCGACTTGTGAAAGAAATAAATAGTGCCTCTCCTAATAAAATAATATTAACTAATACTGGTGGAAAGGGAACGGGAGGTGCTAAAATATCAAACGAAGGAAAAAAATTTATAGATTCGTTTAGAAACATAGAAAATAAAGTTTTAATAGAAGCTAATAAAGAAAAAAAATATTTATATAAAATTTTCGAAAAAAAAACTACTGAGAAAGAATATGATTAAAAATGATTACAAAACAGCTTTAGTTACAGGTGCATCAAGCGGAATAGGAAGAGCGACAGTAAAAGCTCTAGTTAATAAAGGAATTAAAGTATATGCCTTAGCTAGAAGAAAAACTAAACTTAATCAATTATCTAAAGAAACAGGATGTATAATTATTGTAATGGATATAAGAGATAGAAAATCTCTCGAAAAGCTTAAAAAAATTAATTTTGATATTTTAATAAATAATGCCGGCCTTGGAAAAGGATTTGTTAAAATATTTAACACTAAGGCCAAAGATATTGATGCTACTATTGACACCAATGTAAATTCATTTTTACATTTACTCAGATGCATTACTCCAAATATGGTAAGAAAAAAAAAAGGCCATATTATAAATATAGGCTCAATAGCTGGTTTATATCCATTGTCTAGCTCAGTTTATGGAGGCTCTAAAGGTGCAGTACATTTAATAAATCAAAATTTAAGATTAGAATTATCCGGCAAAGGTATAAGATGTACTGAAATTAATCCAGGTAGAGTTAATACGGAATTTTTTGATGTCGCCTTTGACAATAAAAAAGATAGTAAAAAAATGAAAACAGGACTTACTTTACTTAACCCAGAAGATATTGCTAATAGTATTATTTACGCCATAGAAACACCTCCACATGTCAATATATCAATGATTGAAATAACCCCTACCGAACAAGCACCTGGAGGTGTGCTTATAGAGAAAATAAAATAAGATTATGATCTAATTGAAAATAATTACTAATAAATATATAGTTCCTGCAGATACTAATAAAGTCAAAATTGATACAGTAGCAACACTCAAATAGTATTTATTATCATCTTCATTATTACTCATCTAACACCTATTTTTTTTTTGGAGACATATTGATGGAACAAATGGTTTGTCCATACGAATTAGAAATTTGTATAGTTACTACCCTAGAATTTTTTTCATAAGATAATACACTGCTAGTGGCTCTAACATTAGTAATCTCTAACCAATTTAAATTAGGCATTTCATATCTAAAAAAGTCAAAAGTCTCTGCATGGCTCATATTAGGTAATAAAGCTAATCTTCCAAACCAATCTTCGTCACTACCAAAAATTACCGTATTTTTCATATCCATAACCGCCCCATCAGGAATTGGAATATCTTTAAACTTTGCAAAGCTTAGCTGTTCTGCAGGTAATCCCTCAGTACCTGAAACACCAGTACTTAGCAAAGGGACTCCTCCTCTAGTACATGAACCCATGGAAAAAAAAACACAAAGCAAAAACAAAATTGTAAAAAAATTCATAACTAAAACTATCATATACTAAAATTAATATCTACTCATCTTATGGCGTCCTCGGCAAGATTCGAACTTGCGACCCTCTGCTTAGAAGGCAGATGCTCTATCCAGCTGAGCTACGAGGACACTTACAAAAAATATAAACTAATTTTTAAAAAATAAAAGTGTAAAAGTTTTTAATACTATACTTTTTTTTTATTAGAAACTATTTCCACCTTTCCACCTTTCTTTACCCAATAATTAAAACCTCCTTCAATATGAAATACCGGTTTTAGACCCATTTCAGTAGCGGTTTTAACTGCTAATACTGACCTCCAAGCACTAGCGCAGTAAAATATATAGGTTTTATTTTGATTAAAAATATTTTTATGATAGGGACTCTTAGGATCTATCCAAAACTCTAACATTCCTCTTGGACAAGAATAAGCTCCTGGGATTTTTCCTTCACGAACTATTTCTCTGTAATCCCTAATGTCAATATATACAAAATCTTCATTATTTAAATTTTTTTTTGCATCTTCAAATGTAATAATTTTGCTAATTTCTTTAGCTTCATTAATTAATTCTTCAATACCTTTTATAATTATTTGACTCATGAAAAATCTTTTAAAATTTATTAGATCTCAGTTCTTACTCTTTTAAATTTAAAATTATCAGAATAACTTTTTACCTTAAATTTTCTTTTTTCTTCTTCTATTAATTCAAAATTAAGATTATGTTTTCTTGCATAATCAGTTGCTTCTTGCTTGCTATTAAATTTAAGTTTTATTTTACTATTTTTTGTAGATTTCCATCCAGTTAAAGGATCTTCACTATAAGTATCATAGGTAATATCTTCCAATAGCCAGTAATTTTCTTTTTTAACTCCTGATTGAGTAGGCGATTTTTTTTTTTTATATATTTTATAATTCATATTATTAAAAGTGGTCGGGGCGGAGTGATTCGAACACTCGACCCTCTGCTCCCAAAGCAGATGCGCTACCAGGCTGCGCTACGCCCCGAACTTTATATTTTTACTATAAATTTAATTATAGTACAATAGGTATGTTATCAAATTTATCAGCGTTATAGATCAAATGTATATATATTGAAGCTGCATAACCTAAAGCAATAACAGGTGTCCACTTTAAATGTCCAAAAAATGTATAGTTACCTTTTGATTGTCCCATTAAAGCAACTCCAGCTGCTGAACCAATAGACAACATACTTCCTCCAACACCAGCAGTTAATGTTGCAAGAAGCCATTGACCTTCATCCATACCAGGAAACATTGTTAAGACTGCATACATGACGGGGATATTATCTACTATTGCTGATAGTATTCCCACTAACACGTTTGCTATAGTTGGACCTAAATCTATATAAGTTACTTCAGCAGTGTAAGCTAGATATCCAAATGCAGATAACCCACCCACACACATTAAAACACCATAAAAGAATAATAAAGTATCCCATTCAGCCTTTCCCACTTGAGTAAAAATATCAAATTTAGTCTGTCCGGTATTATCAGTTTTCTTTAAATAAAACCCAAATAGAGATAATATGCCAAGTCCAGTAATCATTCCAAAAGTCGTAGGCATATGAAACTTCTGATGACTAATAACAGTTAAAGTAATAGTTCCTAGAAAAAGGAAAATAGATACTAAAGCACCTTTTTTTAATCCCACTTTCTCATCTGATTGCTCAGGACTCTCTTTTGGTATCGCAAAATACATTATAACTGCAGGTACAATATAATTCACTACTGATGGTACAAATATACTAAAAAAACCAGTGAAAGGAATAACTCCTTTTTGCCATACCATCAAAGTTGTAATATCTCCAAAAGGAGAGAATGCTCCGCCAGCGTTTGCGGCTATAACAATGTTAATA
>NZFJ01000019.1 GCA_002690625.1 Rickettsiales bacterium | reverse complement strand
TATTGATGTATTAATTCCAAGAGGTGGAAAAAACTTGATTAAAAATGTTAGAGATAAAAGTAATATTCCTGTTTTTTCGCATTTAGATGGAATATGTCATACTTACATAGACCAGTATGCAAATATTAAAATGGCAGTAGCTGTGAGCCTAAACGCTAAAATGAGAAGAACTAGCATATGTGGTGCAACAGAAACAATATTATGCCATAAAAATATATCTAAAGAAGTATTGCCAAATTTAATAGATAAATTACTTTCTCTTAGCTGTGAAATTAGAGGCGATAGAAACGTTCGCCAATATAATAAAAAAATAAAACTAGCTACTAAAAAAGATTGGGAAAAGGAATACCTTGATTCAATAGTTTCTATTAAAATAGTAAAAAACATTGATCAAGCTATTAATCATATAAATACATATAGTTCTAAACATACCGATGCTATTATTACAGATAACACAAAAAATTCTAATAAATTTATCAATAATATTGATAGCGCAATTGTAATGCATAACACATCTACACAATTCGCTGATGGAGCAGAATTTGGTCTTGGAGCCGAAGTAGGTATATCTACAGGAAAACTTCACGCTAGAGGTCCTGTTAGTGTAAAAGAACTTACTACATATAAATATATAGTAAAAGGAAACGGTCAATTAAGAAAATAAATATAACCTCCTTATACAATAACCTTAATAAACTAAATATAGGTTTATTAGGAGGAAGCTTTGATCCAGCTCATAATGGGCATAAATATATAAGTGAAGTAGCAATAAAAACTTTAGGATTAAATCAGTTATGGTGGTTAGTAACCCCTAATAATCCTTTAAAGGAAAAAGACCAATTATTAACTATAGAAAAAAGATTAGCTTCTACTGCTTTTATAAAAAATAATTATAAAATTAAACCTCAGGCTATAGAACTAAAACTTGGTACAAAATTCACTTATGATACAATAAAAAAATTAAAACAAACTATGCCAAGGGTCAATTTTTATTGGATTATGGGGGCGGATAGTTTAGAAAATATGCATAAATGGCATAACTGGAAAAAAATCTTTTATTTGTGTCCAATCTTAGTTTTAAATAGATCCAAATATTTTTATAAAGCACTTAACTCTAAAACCTCAAAGTATTTTTGGAAAAAAAGAATTGATGTTAATAAAATTAATAGAATTAATAAAAAAGAATTGCCAGTATGGTGTTTTCTGAATATAAAACCTAATTATATGAGTTCAACTATAATAAGAAAAAAAAAGGGTTACAGTGAAAGTAAATGCTAAATTGATATGTAAAGAAATTGAAAAAGTTCTATCTAAAAACAAAGCTATAGATATAAATAAAATAGATCTTAAAAATAAATCTAGTATTGCTGACTTTATGATTGTGTGCTCTGGGACTTCAAGTAGGCATATAGTATCTTTATCTAATTATCTTTTAGAAACATTGAAAAAAAACAACTTAAAAACGTTGAACGTTGAAGGTAGAAGAGGAGGTGACTGGATTTTATTAGATGCTGGAGACGTAATAGTACATTTATTCAGAAGTGAGGTAAGGGATTATTATAGATTAGAAAAAATGTGGGAAGTCAATAACCTTAATGCAAAAATATAAGCATAGTTTTTTTATTAAGAATACTTATAAGTTTTTTATTATCTTTGCTCTTAGCATTCATTTTAATCTATTTTCTAAAAATATTAATTATAAAAAACTAAAAGAAGAAGAAAAGAAATTACAGTATAATGAATCAACATACAAAGAACTATTAAAGGCGGAAAAAGAACTCCGTAAAGATATTAATGAGGTTAACAAAAATATTAAAAAATATAAAAAGCTAATAGATAGAGGTTTTTCAGATCAGGAATTTTTAAAAAGTTTGGTGCTAATTAATGATAAAAAATTAAAAAAAATAAAACTTGAACAATCAGTTTTTAAAAAAAATCAGAGTCTTATATTAAATAATTTCCTTTTTCATGAATACAATAATAATCAATCTATGTTGATAAATGAATTGATAAATAACATATTAAAAAGTACTGAACTAAAAAAAAATAAAAATGAAGTTATTCAAACTAAACTAAAAAAAGAAATAGAAAAAAATAATTCCTCTATAGAAAAATTAGAAAAAACATTATCTAACATAAATTTTAGCCTTAATAGTAGATCAGTAAAAATGGAAGGCTTAATTGGTGAGAATATAATTACCAAAATTGAAAAAAGAGAGAATATAATTCAAAAAAGTAAAATTAAAAAAAAAGTAAATGAAATAAGAACTTTAATAGAAAAATTTGAAAATAATAGTAATTCTAAAAAATCTTTTGGTAGTTTTAAATTTAGTAGTTTGAAAGATATCTTACCTATAAATAAACAGAATATAATAAAAATTAATATAGATAAACTGAAAACAGGTATTTTACTATCTATAAAAAATGATACTATATTAAAGGCACCAAAAGATAGTTTAGTGGTTTATGCTGATTTTTTTAAAGGTTATGGTAAAATGATAATATTAGATCTTGGCAATAATTACCATTTAATATTTTCTGGAATCAGCCTAATTTTTTGTAAAACTGGCGACTGGTTAGAAAAAGGTAGTATAATAGGTAATATTGATATAAATAATAATAAGTTAGTTTATATGGAGATTAGATTTAAAGGAAAAACTGTTAATCCTTCAAAATGGGCTAAGTTGTAATTTAATAGAGGTAAGTATGTTTTTAGTAAAAAAATTAAAGATTTCCAAAATAACTTGTTTAGTATTTTCTCTTGCACTAGCAATTAATCTTAATGCTAACGATAATGATGTTTATAAACAGCTAAATTTATTTGGAGAGGTTTATGAAAGAGTTAGAAGTGAATATGTTGAAAAAGTTACAGATAAAGAGTTAGTTGAAGCAGCTATAAATGGTATGCTTCAGTCACTTGATCCTCATTCAAGTTACCTCGATGCTGATAGTTTTGAAGATATGAAAGTTCAAACAAAAGGAGAATTTGGTGGCCTAGGAATAGAAGTAACTATGGAAAATGGTTTAGTTAAAGTTGTTTCTCCTATTGATGAGACTCCCGCGGCTAAAGCAGGTATAAAATCAGGAGATTATATTTCTCATATAGATCAAGAACCTGTTATGGGTTTATCTTTATCTGAAGCCGTAGATAAAATGAGAGGTCCAATAAATACTAAAATTAGTATTACAGTAATTAGAGAAGGAAAAGACGCATTTGATGTAGATATAACTAGGGATATAATTAAAGTTACTTCAATAAAAACTAGAGTTGAAAAAGATGTTGGTTATTTAAGAATCACTTCATTTACACAGAAAACATATAAAAATTTAGTAAAAGAGTTCAATAAAATGAAAAATGATATGAATGGTAAAATGAAAGGATTAGTCTTAGATTTAAGAAATAATCCAGGAGGTTTACTTGATCAAGCTGTAGCAGTTTCTGATGCCTTTTTAGACAGAGGAGAAATAGTTTCTACAAGAGGAAGAGATAATAAAGGTGAACAACGATTTAATGCCTCAAAAGGAGATATTACAAATGGTTTACCTATAGTTATTTTAATTAATGGTGGATCTGCATCAGCTTCTGAGATAGTTGCAGGAGCTCTACAAGACCATAAGAGAGGTATTCTAATGGGAACACAATCTTTTGGTAAAGGTTCAGTACAAACAGTTATTCCGGTTACTAGTAAAGGAGCAATAAGATTAACAACAGCTAGGTATTATACACCTTCAGGTGTTTCTATTCAGGCTAAAGGTATTAACCCTGATATATTAGTACCGCAATCAAAAATAGAAGTATTAGAAAAAAGTAAATCTAGAAAAGAATCTGATTTAAGAGGAGCTTTAGATAAAGATAAAATTGAAAATAATGAAGAGGATAAAAAAGATAAGAATGTTAATTTAAGCTCAGAAAAAAATAATGATTATCAGCTTAATAGGGCAATAGAATTAATTAGGTCTATCAATGTATATGAAAATATAAAAAAGGCTTCTTAGTGAGCTCTTCTGAATATTATGAAAAAGGATGGAGAATTGGTGTTGGTATTGCACTACTAAATAATAATAATAGAATTTTTATGGGAGAGCGAATAGATAACAAAGGCGCCTGGCAAATGCCCCAAGGAGGCGTAAATATTAGTAATAATGAAAAGTTAGAAGACGCAGCTAAAAGAGAACTTTATGAAGAAACAGGTGTACATTCTGTAAAAATTAAATTAGAGAGTTCAAACTGGTATTATTATTATCTACCTAAAAATCTTAGTAAAAAATTATGGGGTGGTAAATTTGTGGGGCAAAAACAAAAGTGGTTTCTTTTAAATTTTCTAGGAGAAGATAAAGAAATTAATATTCAAGCTACAAAGAAACCTGAGTTTTGTAAATGGAAGTGGGTAGACCCCATTAATATCAGTAATAAGATAGTTAGTTTTAAAAAAGATATTTATGAAAAAGTTTTAGCTGAGTTTAGACTAAAGAATTAATTATCTTTAGTGATACCTATCTCTGATTCAAGTATATTAATTTTATTTATAATATTTCTCTTCTCTAAGTCGCTTGTTTCAGTCTCAGCCTTATTTTTAAGATGTTCTATTTTTTCTTGATTTTCTTTAATATTAATTTCATTAATTTTTTTTATATAATCAACCATTATTAGGCATTTTTTACTTGTTACTTTAACAAAACCTCCTCCTACAAAAAAAATAGGCCCTTGTTCTATTTTATCATCTGCAAACACTTCTATTTTTCCTGGTTTTAAATATGTTACAGTTGGAGCATGGTCTAGCATAGCAGCAAAATAACCTTCTTCTCCAGGAATAACTACCATATGTGCTTTTCCACTAAAAATTTCGTTGTCTGGTGATATAATATTTACTTCCATAACATCCATTTAAGCTACCTCTGAAGCCATTTTTTTTGCTTTTTCTAAAGCTTCTTCTATAGTACCTACCATATAAAAAGCTGCCTCAGGTATGTCATCATATTTTCCTGAACACAATTCTTTAAATCCTTTTATAGTATCTGATATTTGAACATATTTTCCTGGAAATCCTGTGAATACTTCTGCTACATGGAATGGTTGTGATAAAAACCTTTGTATTTTTCTAGCTCTTGTAACAACAAGTTTATCCTCTTCTGATAATTCATCCATCCCTAATATAGCAATAATATCCTGTAAGGACTTATAAGTCTGCAGAATTTTTTGGACATCTCTTGCTACATTGTAATGTTCTTCTCCTAAAACTCTGGGATCTAATATCCTAGAAGTAGAGTCTAAAGGATCTACAGCAGGATAAATACCTAACTCTGCAATTTGTCTTGATAACACAGTGGTAGCATCTAGATGACTAAAAGATGTTGCTGGTGCTGGGTCCGTTAGATCATCTGCAGGTACATAGATAGCTTGAACAGAGGTTATAGAACCTTTATTAGTAGATGTGATTCTTTCTTGTAGAGCACCCATATCGGTGGCTAAGGTTGGTTGATATCCTACAGCTGAAGGAATTCTCCCTAAAAGAGCTGAAACCTCAGATCCAGCTTGAGTAAACCTAAATATATTATCCACAAAGAAGAGTACGTCTTGACCTTCTTCATCTCTAAAATATTCAGCCATTGTTAAGCCTGAAAGCCCTACTCTTGCTCTTGCTCCTGGCGGCTCATTCATTTGTCCATAAACTAGAGCAGCTTTTGAGTCCTTGGTTCCTGGTTTTATAACTCCTGATTCGATCATTTCATGATATAAATCATTTCCTTCTCTAGTACGTTCTCCTACTCCTGCAAATACTGAATATCCTCCATGTCCTTTAGCAACATTATTAATTAACTCCATTATCAATACTGTTTTACCTACTCCTGCACCCCCAAATAATCCAATTTTTCCACCTTTAGCATATGGAGCTAGAAGATCTACTACTTTTATTCCTGTTACAAGCATCTCAGTATTTGTAGACTGTTCAATATATTTTGGAGCTTCTCTGTGAATCGAATAAGTTTTTTTTGTTTTAATTTCTCCCATTTCATCAATTGGTTCTCCAACAACATTTGTAATTCTGCCTAATGTTTCAGGTCCTACTGGGACTTGTATAGGAGCACCTGTATCAGATACCTCAACACCTCTTTTTAATCCATCAGTAGCTGACATAGCTACTGATCTTACAGTGTTCTCTCCTAAATGCTGGGCTACCTCTAAAACAATTCTTTTTTTGTTAATTAATACATGTAGAGCATTCAGTATAGAGGGTAATTCACCTTCAAACTCAACATCTACAACAGGTCCAATTATTTGTTTAATTATTCCTTTATTTTTATTCATATTATTCTCCAATTTATAATGCTTCTGCCCCAGAAATTATTTCAATTAACTCTTTAGTTATAATAGCTTGTCTTTGTCTATTATACTTGAGAGATAGATTGTCTATCATATCACCTGCATTCCTTGTTGCATTGTCCATAGCTGTCATTCTAGCTCCTTGTTCACTAGCTCTTGATTCAAGTATAGATTTATACATTTGAACGATAAAATTTTTAGGTAATATTTTAGAAAGAACTTCTTCTTCATCCGGTTCATATTCATAATACTTATCATTACTTTCTTCTATATTATCATTTGTATTTGTCTTCGAATAAGGTATTAGTGTTTCTATTTTAACCTCTTGGGAGATAACACTTTTAAAATAATTATAAAATAAGAAACATTCATCAAACTTATGATCATAAAAGTTTTTTAATATTATATTACCTAAGTCTTCTGTAGCTCTATAATCCATATCTCCTATTGGCATATGTTTTAAATTTAAATCAAATAAATTTTTATTTAGATTTGATAATAAATCAAACCCCTTTTTTCCTACACATACTAAACTAATTGATTTACGAATATTTTCTAATTCTCTGATTTTCTTTCTAACACTTTTTGCTATATTTGAGTTAAGACCTCCACATAAACCTTTATCAGAAGATACTGCTATTATTAAAGCAGAATCTCCTTTTCTTGATCCCATTCCTAATAAAGGGTGGCTTTGTTCATCAACTGAAGATACTAAATCGCCTACTATTTCATCTAAACCTTTGCTGTAACTTCTTCCCTTTTCAGCCAAAATTTGAGCCTTTTTCAGTTTAGAAGCAGCAACCATCTTCATAGCCTGAGTTATTTTCTTAGTAGACTTTACGCTATCTATTCTATTTCTTAAATCTTTTAAGGAAGGCATTTAATTATCTTTTCCCTCTAAAAAGCTTTTTTTAATTTCATCTAAATTACTTTTAAGCTCTTTATTAATATTATCATCTAAAGCTAACTTGGTCTTTATCGTTTTGATTAATGCCTTATGTTTCTTTTTAAATTCTTCTAGTAAAAACTTTTCAAAACTTCCAACTTGATTAACTTTTAAATCATCTAGATAACCATTAACTCCTGAGAATATAATAAGTATCTGTTCTTCAATTGCCAGAGGCGAATATTGTGCTTGCTTTAAGAGTTCCGTTAGTCTTTCTCCTCTATTTAATAGATTTTGAGTAGAAATATCCAAATCAGACCCAAACTGAGCAAATGCTGCCATTTCTCTATATTGCGCTAATTCAAGTTTTATTGATCCGGCTACTTGTTTCATCGCTTTAACTTGTGCAGCAGAACCAACTCTGCTCACAGATAAACCTACATTAATAGCTGGCCTTACTCCTTGGTAAAAAAGATCTGTTTCTAAAAATATTTGACCGTCTGTAATAGAAATAACATTAGTTGGTATGTAAGCAGATACGTCTCCAGCTTGAGTTTCTATAATTGGTAATGCAGTTAATGAACCAGATCCATTATCTTTATTTAGTTTTGCAGCTCTTTCTAAGAGCCTTGAATGTAAGTAAAAGACGTCTCCTGGATATGCTTCCCTGCCTGGCGGTCTCCTAAGTAAAAGTGACATCTGACGATATGCCACAGCCTGTTTGGAAAGATCGTCATAAATTATCAGGGCATGCATGCCATTATCTCTAAACCATTCTCCAATCGAACAGCCTGTGTAAGGCGCTAAATATTGTAAAGGTGCAGGATCAGATGCTGTAGCAGCTACTACCACGGTATACTCTAAAGCTCCTTGTTCTTCTAAAGTTTTAACTATCTGTGCTACTGTTGATCTCTTTTGTCCTACAGAGACGTAAATACAAAATAATTTGTCTTTATCTTCTTTAGTTTTATTTTTTTCTTTTTGATTTATTATAGTGTCTATAGCAACTGCTGTTTTTCCTGTTTGTCTATCTCCAATAATTAATTCTCTTTGTCCTCTTCCTATTGGAACTAAAGCATCTATTGCTTTTAAACCTGTTTGCATAGGCTCAGAAACTGATTCTCTAGGAATGATCCCCGGGGCTCTTACATCTACCATTCTTCTTTCTTTAGATTTAATTACAGCTTTACCATCTATTTCAATACCCAATCCATCTACTACTCTTCCTAATAATTCTTTCCCCACAGCAGTATCAACTATTCTTCCTGTTCTTTTTACTGTATTACCTTCCTTAATATTTCTATCATCTCCAAATATAACAACTCCAACATTATCATTTTCTAAGTTAAGAGCCATTCCAAGTGTTTTATCCTCAAACTCAACCATTTCACCTGCACTTACTTGCTCTAATCCATATACTCTGGCAATACCATCACCTACAGATAAAACTTTTCCTATCTCTTCAATTTTGGCGTCTAGATCAAATTTTTCTATTTGTTCTTTTAAAATTGATGATATTTCTGATGAACTTAAATCCATTAATTAGCTCCTTTTATAACATTATTAATTTTTAAAATTTTACTTCTTAAAGAAGCATCTATTAAATTAGAACCGGTTTGTAGTATAATACCACCTATTATACTTCTATCTACTACAGTTGATAAGTTAATTTTCTTTTTAGTCTTCCCTTTTAGTATAGAATTAATATTTTCCATAACTGTCTCATTTATAGGAATAGCACTTATAACATTTACATTTATTTCTTGCTGCATTAGCTTAATCATATTATTAAAATTATACAATGAATCTATTAAAATTTTCAATTTCCCATTTGATGCTAACACTTTAAAATAAAAAAAAATATTTTTGCTTACTTTTATTTTTTTTAACTTGCTATCACGGTAACTAAATAAATTATCAATTAATTTAATTTGGTTCTTGGAACTTAGCACTGGACTGTTAAACAATTTGTTAAATTCTTTATTTTCGCCAAAAACTTTCAATAGCTCTTTTATTTCTTTAGTTATTTTCTGTTCTAAAGAGCTTTCTTTAACAATTGCAAATAGTGCTTTAGCATATCTTCGCGACACTTCTGAACTAACCTGTATTTTTTCTTCCATAATATATCGTTGTAATATTAAAATTAACTAACATACACTCAGAATAGTTGCAATATAGAATACTAAAATACTAAAAAAAACTTAATGGATCTACGTCCACTTTAATTTTTACACTTTTTATACACAGTTTGTTAAAATCATGCTTTCTTATTATATTTTGGGCTAAAAAAGGCTGATTCGTTTTTATTAATATTCTATATCTATATTCTTTTCTTATATATTCGATAGGAGCAGGAATAGGTCCTAAAACCGTTAAGTTTTTGTGAGTCTCCAAATAGTTTTTTATATTTTCTGATACTCTTCTAACTATAGCAATTTCTTTTCCTAATAAAATTATAGCAATTAATTTTGTATAAGGTGGTAAATTGCTTGTTCTTCTAAAACTTAACTCATTTTTATAAAAAGATTCTCTATCATTAGCTATCAGAGCTTTAAGTAAATAATTATTTTTATCATAAGTTTGTATATATACTTCTCCTGTCTCTTTGTCTCTACTAGTTCTTCCTGATACTTGCTGAGTTAATTGAAAAATCTTCTCATTTGTTCTTATGTCTGTACTATAAAACCAACAATCAAAATCTAAAATAAAAACACTATTTAGTTTTAGAAAGTTAAAACCTTTACTTATAATTTGTGTGCCAATGATTAGGTTTATACTCCCATTTTCAATTTTTTTTAATGTTTCTGTAAAATTAGCGTTATTTATGGAATCTGACGATAAGGATACCATTCTATAATTTTTTAACTTTGATTTTAGTTCCTCCGTAACCTTTTCTATTCCAAAACCTAAACTGATTATAGTGTTTTCTTTATGACAATAAGAACAGTTAGTACTTAACTGTTCTGAATATCCACAATGATGACAAATCATTAATTTTTTATTTTTATGATACACCAAATTGACATCACAATATTTGCAATGTTTTTTTCTCCCACATTTAATACATATTTTGATAGGAGCATATCCTCTTCTGTTGATTAAAACTAAAACCTGTTTTTTTCTTTTGAGTTTGCTTTCTAGAATATCTATTAGCTCTTGAGAAAAGAATTTATTATTATTTTTCATATTAATAACTTTAATTTTTGGAGACTTAGCAACTCCAAAACGTTTATATAAATTTTTATAGCTGTATTTATTTGTTATGTAATTATAGTAAGTCTCTATTGAAGGCGTTGCTGAAACCAAAATAATATTAGACTGATTAATTTTGGATTTTACAATGGCCATATCTCGGGCATTATATATAAGTTGATCTTCCTGTTTATAAGAAATGTCATTTTCTTCATCAACTATTATTAAACCCAGGTTTGAAAAAGGCAAAAAAATAGAAGATCTAGCTCCTACTGCTATCATAGTTTCTCCTTTAATAGCAGATTGCCATATTAAACGTTTTTCAGATTTTCTTATACCAGAATTCCATATATTAGGTTTAAAATTGAAAGCCTTTTCAAACCTACTTACCCATTGAGTGCTTAAAGCTATCTCTGGTATTAAGACTAATACCTGCTTCTTTCTTTCTAAGAAATACTTTATTATCTTAAAATAAACTTCCGTCTTACCACTACCTGTAGTTCCATCTAAATACATAGGTTTAAAATTCTTATTATTTAGATTATGTAATATACCTGTATATATTTTTTCTTGATGATCAGTTAATTTATTTAAGTTAAATTTTTCTTTTCTTATATTGAAAATAGCAGATTTTATTTTTTGTTTTTTAATAATAATATTTTTTTTTACTAAGTTATTTATAAAACTTTTTCTATAGTTTTCTTTACTTATTAATATTTGTTCTGTTAAAATATGATTATTAATTAACTTTAAAAAGAGAATTTGTTTATTTGTTAATTTTAATTTGTAGTTTTTATTTATTTTAAAATAATTATCATGTTCGGTTTTAAGAATGTCAGCATTTAACAATATTAGTTTTAAAGAAGCTCCTAAACTACAAATATTGTAGTTACTAAACCAAATAAAAAAATCAATTATTTTTTTATCTAAAAAGTAATAAGGGCTATGTGCCAAAATACTTTTTATTTTAAAATTACCTTCAGGTTTTTTTAATAATCTCTTAACTATGCAACCTAAAACTATTTTTTTTCTTAAATCTATAGTTACTATACTTCCAAATTTTAAATTTATTTCACTACAATAAGACAAGGTACCGTTATAATTATGTGCTGGTACAACATTATAATAATATTTTTTTATACTATCTTTTTTATTCATAATCTTAAATAATA
>NZFJ01000018.1 GCA_002690625.1 Rickettsiales bacterium | reverse complement strand
TTCTATAATATAGATAATAAAATTAGAAAAACATACATTAATGAAAAAGAAGCATTGGCTAGTAATATCAGAAGAAGTATTCCTATGCTCTGGATTGCTCCTTATAATGAGAAAATATTTACAGGTTCTTCAAGTCTAAGAAGACATTTTATAGATAGATTAGTCAACATTTTTGATGAAAGACACTCAGCGAGATTAAATGAATATGAAAAAATTTTAAAACAGAGAACTAAATTATTGAAAGAAGACTCTTCAGATATTAATTGGATAGAAACATTAGAAAAACAATTATCAATGCTATCAGTTGCCATTTGTTCGTCTAGACTAGAGATAATAGTAAAAATATCAGATTTCTTAGAAACATCCATAGAAAATTTCCCTAAAGTTAGTATCAAATTTATTAATGCGATAGAAAACAAAATAGAAAAAGCTGCAGCTATTGATGTAGAGAGTGAATTAACAAAGTCTTACTATGAAAATAGAGCATTAGATAAATTATTAGGAGGAAGTCGTGTGGGATGTCAGAAATCAGATATCGACGTTTTAAACCTAGATAGGGGTTTATCTACATCAATGTGTTCATCTGGTGAACAAAAATCAGTTTTGATTTCAATAATTATAGCTACTGCTATATCTTACAGAGAGTATACAAAAAAGTCTCCAATAATTTTATTAGATGAAATTTTTACTCATTTAGATTTAGAAAAAAAAAATAGTTTGTTAAATAAGTTAATTAATTTAAAATCTCAAATTTGGATTACTGCTACAGAAAAAGAAAGTTTTTTTCAAAATAATTCAAATTTTTGTTATCATTATTTAAACAATAATAATACAAATAATAGCTAATATGAAAAAACAAATAAATAAAGATTACAACGCCGAATCTATAAAAGTTTTAAAAGGGTTAGAAGCCGTTAGAAAAAGGCCTGGAATGTATATAGGCGATACAGACGATGGAAGTGGACTACATCATATGGTATTCGAGGTAGTAGATAACTCTATTGATGAAGCTTTAGCAGGGCATTGTGACGATATTAAAGTCATACTTAATAATGATGGATCTACTACCGTGCAAGACAACGGAAGAGGTATTCCAATAGATAAACACGAAGAAGGGGTATCTGCAGCTGAAGTTATAATGACTAGGCTACATGCTGGAGGAAAATTTGATGATAACTCTTATAAAGTATCAGGAGGACTTCATGGTGTTGGAGTTTCTGTGGTTAATGCATTATCTACTAGGCTAGTTTTAGAAATTTTTAGAAATAATGATGTTTATGCAATTGAGTTTGCTGATGGTAATACAGTATCTTCACTAAAGAAAAAGGGAAAATCTGATATACTTAGAGGAACTAAAGTAACATTTTATCCCTCTTTAAAAGTTTTTTCTCAGGTAGAATTTGACTTTAATATACTTGAAAGAAGGCTCAGAGAATTAGGTTTTTTGAACTCAAACATCAAAATTTCTCTTATAGATAACAGAAAAGAGCCTTCTAAAGAAAAAAGTTTTTTTTACACAGGAGGTTTATCAGAATTTATTATTTGGCTTTCAAAGGCAAATCAACCGCTACACTCTAAAGTAATCAATATTAATGGAGAAAAAGATTCTATAAAAATT
Source organism: Rickettsiales bacterium (assembly GCA_002690625.1). Next base: position 6,186 of record NZFJ01000018.1, on the reverse strand, counting down.
GAACTTTCATTGAGATGGACTGATACCTATCATGAAAATGTAAAATGCTATACTAATAATATTCCTCAAAGAGATGGGGGAACACATTTGGCTGGCTTTAGAGCTGCGTTAACTAGAGTACTAACTAAGTATTTAAAAGATAACAATAACGGAAAAAAAGAAAAATTAACATTTACTGGAGATGATATGAGAGAGGGACTATTTGCAATAGTTTCTATAAAAGTTCCTGATCCAAAGTTTTCTTCACAAACTAAAGATAAACTTGTTTCATCCGAAGTTAGACCTGCAATTGAAGGAACAGTTAGTGAACAACTTTCTCATTGGATGGAGGAAAATCCATCAGATGCAAAATTAATTTGTAGAAAAATAATAGACGCAGCCTCTGCCAGAGAAGCGGCTAGAAAAGCTCGAGATTTATCCAGAAGAAAAAATGCATTAGAATTTTCAAATTTACCAGGAAAACTTTCAGACTGCCAAGAAAAAGATCCGGAAAAATCTGAACTTTTTCTTGTTGAAGGTGATAGTGCTGGTGGTTCAGCTAAACAAGCAAGGAATAGAATTAATCAAGCTATACTTCCTTTGAGAGGAAAAATACTAAATACATGGCAACCTAGAATATCTGCAGTACTGGCATCAAACGAGATAGGATCAATGATAACTGCTATGGGAACAGGTATCGATAAAGATTTTGATTTAGATAAGCTAAGGTATCATAAAATTATCATAATGACTGATGCTGATGTTGATGGATCTCATATACGTACTCTCATTCTGACCTTTTTTTTCAAATATATGAAAGATATTATTAAAGAAGGACATTTATATGTAGCCCAACCACCTTTGTTTAAGGTAAAAAGAGGAAAAAGTGAGGTTTATTTAAAAGATGAAGGTAGTTTAGATCAATTTTTAATTGAAAGCTCTATAAAAGATTTTATATTTTTTTACGGAAAAGAAGAGATAGAAGTTATGGGAGATCCTCTTTTAAAATTAATCAAGAATGCATATGCGCAAGCAAAGTTAATACAGTCATTAAGTAAAGATTTTGATATAAATATTATACAAGGCTTTGCAATTGCAGGAGTACTTTCCTTAGAAAGTTTTAGTAATAAAAAGGAATTAGACAAAACTTGTGAAGACCTTACTAAATATTTAAATTTAAAAAATAATAGTGAGGAAAGATGGACATGCGTATTTAATGAAAACTTAAAACACATATCTATTAAAGTTCTAAAAAATGAAGTTGAAAAAGAACATTTAATTAAAGAGGACATTTTAAACTTTATTGAAGTGAAAAAGCTAGCAAAATACTCTAGTGAATTAAAAGATATCTATTTTAAAAAGGCTTTAATTAAGATAGGAGATAAAAATTCAGATATTTTCGGCCCTTATGATTTGTACCAGCTGATTTATCAATTTACTCGAAAAAATTATACTATTCAAAGATATAAGGGGTTAGGGGAAATGAACCCTGACCAGCTATGGGAAACTACATTGGATCCAGACTCTAGAACATTGTTACAAGTACAATATAAAGACGAATGGGCAGCAGATGAATTATTTGGAAAATTAATGGGTGGAAATGTTGAACCTAGAAGAAATTTCATTCAAAAATATGCACTTGAAGTACAAAATATAGATACATAAATTTAAAATATGAAAATATTTAGAACTATATTTTTTTTTAGTTTTATTTTTTTATTAGGATGGATTCTATATTGCCTATTAACACTTCCAAATTTGTCCGGGCTAGGAAATAAAACAAGATTTCCATCTATAAGTGTTTTATCAGATCAAAATAAAATAGTAGGTTCACTAGGAGATGTTTATGCTGGAAGTTTGCAAATTTCTCAGGTATCTAAAAATCTTATTAATGCAATTATAGTCACTGAAGATAAAAGATTTTATCAACATAATGGAGTTGATATTAGAGGTTTGTTAAGGGCTATCTTTTTTAATATTAAAGAGGGAAGGTATGCTCAAGGGGCATCCACAATAACTCAACAATTATCCAAAATGATATTCTTAAATCAAGATAAAAATTTGTCTAGGAAATTAAGGGAACTATTAATTTCCTTCTACATAGAATATAAATTTAGTAAAGAAGAGATATTTGAGATGTATCTTAATAGAGTTTATCTTGGCTCCGGATTATATGGAGTAAAATCAGCTTCTAGAAGATACTTTTCTAAAACTCCAAATGAATTATCTATAGCAGAGTCATCCATATTGGCTGGCCTATTAAAAGCTCCGAGTAGGCTTTCTCCTTTGGTTGATAAACAGTTAAGTGTAAAAAGAGCTGAAATAGTTTTAAATTTATTATTTAAAGAAAATTATTTAGATTACAAAGATTTAGAACAAGCTAAAAATGAGCTCAATAAGATAAAAAATCAAAATGATATTGAATTATCTGTAGGAGCTAGATATTTCATAGATTGGATTTATAGTCAAACCCCGGATGAAATACTAAGGTCTAAAAAGGATTTATTAATAAAGTCTACTTTTAATGCAAGCTTACAAAATATGATTAATTTAATAATAAAAAAACAAAGCTTAAAAATAGATGATAATATTCAAATAGCAGTAGTAATAATGGATTATAAAGGTGCTGTAAAAGCAGTTAAAGGAGGGAAAAATTGGAATAAGAGTAAATTTAATAGAGCAACTCAATCAAAAAGGCAACTAGGATCAGTTTTTAAAACGTATGTATATCTTACTGCTTTAGACATGGGATATTCTGTAAAGGATAAAGTCTTAGATGCTCCTATTACTAAAAATAATTGGACGCCTAAAAATTTTGGTAATAATTATGAAGGAGAGATTACCCTAAAAAGGGCCTTTGCTAAATCATCAAATGTTGTAGCTGTAAGAATTTCTGAAAAAATTGGAAGAGAATTTATTATAAATCAAATAAAAAAATTAGGAGTAACATCAAAAATTCCTAATGAGCCCTCAATGCCACTTGGTGTAGCCTCAATGTCATTACTTGAAGTAGTAGGTTCATATGGTCCTATATGCGGTTCAGGAATAGCAGTTATACCTTATGCGATAGATGAAATAATATTAAGAAATGGTAATAGTTATTGGAAAAGAAACAGTCCACAAAGAAAAAAAATTATTAATAATAAGACGCATAGAGAAATCAAGAAATTACTTAAAGCAGTTATATCAGAAGGAACAGCAAGTAAACTTTCAAAGTTACCGATAGATATTTTAGGTAAAACAGGTACTACTCAAAACAATAGAGATGCTTGGTTTATAGGCTGCGCAAAAGGCCATGTAATAGGTATTTGGGTAGGCAGAGATGATGATAAAAGCATGAAAAATGTTTACGGATCAACAATACCTTTAAATATATTTAAAGATATAATAGAAGAGTTTTAAATCATTTTCTAATAAGTACTGGAGTTCCCTTTAAAATATTTTTCCATAAATAGGATATATTTTTATTTGATACTGCAATGCATCCCTCTGTCCAGTCATTTTCTGGGTTATGGTAATTCTCATCATAGTCTAGATTAGGTGTTCCATGTATCATAATTTGTCCGCCCGGATGATAATCTAATGTAAGTGCTCTTCTTATATCCCAGGGGTTAGGATAAGATATTTTCAATGCTAAATAAAAGGAGCTATTTCTTATTTTTTCCTCTACGAAATATAGTCCTTCAGGTGTTTTACCATCTCCTCTTTTTACTTTAGTTCCCAAGGGTTCAAAACCTAATGATATATTAAATTTTTTTATTACTTTTCCTTTGTTATAAACAATTATATTTCTGGCCTCCTTGTTTACAATAATAAATTCTATGGTATTTTTAGCCGATAAATTACTTAAAAAAAATAAAATAAATATAAATTTTAATATTAGTAGTCTCATATTTACCTAGTATTTAAGTAATCTAAAAAATTACCAGATATATCAAATTTATGAGATTTGTGTTTGTCGTAATTGAAAAAAATTGTATTAAATTTTTTACAATTGATACAAAAAATATTCCACTCCTTAAAAGAAATTTTACAGTGATTACAATTCCAAATGGCCTGGCTACTTGTATTATTATAAAGTTTTTCCCATTTTTGAATAGTCAACTGATTATTAGAAAATTTTTTTTCTATTTTATATAAATGATAATAGGCAGCCTTAGTTGGTTTTAAATTTATAGATTTTATTAAATCTTCTTTTGAATTTCCCCATATTTTTGCTTTGTATTTTAATTTTCCTAAAATCAAATATTTAAAATAATATTTGTCATTTTTAACAAGTATCTTAGAAAAGCGTTTTAATCTCAAGATATGACTTTCATTTTGGTAGCAAATATCAAAGCATTTTTCTATATCAGGATGGGGGTTATGTCTCCAATAATCCTTTAGTTTATTATTTAATTCTTTGTTACTAATAAATAGTTTTAATTTACAGTATAATTCGATAATAGGTGGAAAGTATTTATTAAGCTTAATTGCTTTCTTACAATAAATCTTAGATTGGTAATAATCACCACTAATGTAAAAGTTATTAGCAACTTGAAAGTTTATTAAACTTAGTAAGTGCTTTAACCTATTATCATTAATTGATATTTTCTTTTCCAAAAATTCAGAAAGAATAATCCAGCTTTTATATTCTATACAAAAATTAATAGAATTTTGCATAATCCAATAAAAGTTTATTTCTTCTGAAAGGGCTTTATTAAGCATATTTTTAAAAAGCTCAATATCTCCTTTATTTTGCGCATAATTAATTAAACCTTTTATTGCTAAAGGTTTGGTTGTTTTTTTACTAAGCATTTTTGATAATATTAAAAATGTATCTTTTTCATTTTTATTTAAAATAGAGCTTTGTAGTTTTAAAAGTAGTAATAAAGAGTCTTCTTTTAAGTATTTATTGGCATATGTTAAACTTTTATTTACCTGTTCTTTATTACCGTACGTAGAAGATAATAGGCCATCTTGTAGAGCCATTTGTGATTTTATAATCCTATTTTTTTGTATTTTGCTTCTAATTTGATATGGAAACCTTATAACCATTATAAGTGATGCTAAAATTAAATAAATTGCAAATATACTAAAAATAAGGGCTAATAAAAAAAATCCTGGAGTAGTTATAATTTTCCAACTAAACCATTCTATGACAACACTACCATCATTATCACCTATCCATATTGCTAATGTGCTTATTACAGCCATTAGTAATATGATTAAAATTAATTTAATCAATTAGTTTTTTTGCCTTAAAGCTGCTGTAGTCCTTGCTAATAAGTTCTCTGCTGCAATATTAGCATTTTGCTTAGCTTTTGCTTCTGTAAGCCAAGCGTTCAGTACTCCTCTAGCTTCAGGCTCTAAAGTGTTTATTTCTAGGATAGCCTTTTCTAAATTTCCTCTAGATATGGATTCTTCTGCTCGAAGCAAGACACCCTCCACCCCCTTAATATCTTTACTATTAGCTGGCCTAATTTTTACAATTTTTGAAATTTCATCTTTCAAATTGTCTCTCCAAGAAGTATCACTCTTAGTCATATAGGCATCTCTTAATTCTCCTGCCCTAACACTTAACCTAGCTGTTAATGCTGACAGAGTAGGAGCACCTCCTTTAGCAAACCTTAATAGTGCTGGATCTAGACCTTCCTGTCCTAAAGCTACTAGCTGAGGAGAGTATGGAACCCCAGACTTTAGTCTATCAACTACACTCTGAGCAAGATACAATTTATTAGACAATTCACTTTTACTTGATGATAGTAAAAGCTTGGAAGCATTATCTAATTGAATTTGTAATTGATTCAATTTTTCTGTTGTTGAGCTAGACTGACTAAGCATATCTTTTAAATTAGTATCATTAGTTATTAATTTATTTTGATTATCAGTGCTGATGTTTTCTAGATCTTCTAATCTGATATTTGTTTCTTTAATATACTCTTCAACCATTTTTTTTTGAGTTAAATTGAGTTTAGCTTCTATAATTTCTTTTTCTAAATTAGATACTTTCTCTTGAAAATCAGAAAAGGTTTTATTATTTATTTTTGGTTCATTCTTAAAATCTAAATAAGAGAATATTATTACAGCACCAATTGCTCCAGAAAGTAGTCCAAAAAGTATTCCAAATAATGCTTCTCTCAACCCAGAAAAAAGAGAAAGAATATTTTTTATGGTTGTGTATAGATGTAATATGATACTTTTAAATATATTTATTAAATTATAAAT
>NZFJ01000017.1 GCA_002690625.1 Rickettsiales bacterium | reverse complement strand
TATTTTTTTTTCATTTTTCATCTGCATGTATAATTAAAAAAATTCCTAAAAGTAAAGGTAAAAGAACAGGCAATATTGTTCCAAAAAATAAAGACATTTTTCCTGAGATTGCTAAAGCATTTATAATTTTTGTTATATAAAATATTGTAAATCCAAATATTATCCCGATAAGTATATTGTAATTTGATTTTTTTCTTGAAAACATATTTAGATTAAAACTTACTCCTAATATACTCATAGAGGCTAACAAAAAAGGAAAAGTTGATAGTTTGTATAAATGATAGCGGTGTTTTTTAGCAGAAAAGCCAGCATTTTCGAACATTTTTATAAAAGGAATTAAGGTCCATAGAGATAATGACTCTGGTGATGAGAATCCTTCTCTAATTTGTGATTTAGTAATTGAAGTTGGTAACTTTATAAAATCAGAACTCACTATTTCTCCTAGATTAGAAATCGTTCTCGTGTTTTTTAATAACCAGAAACTTTCAAAAAGCTCAGAATTTTTTGCTTTTATACGTTTTTGAATTTCATAATTATTATTAAATTTAAAAACTGTAACATCACTAAAAGTCATATTTTTCGAATTTAAGGTTTTAGCATATATTATATCTTTACCTTCGTTACTTCCTTGCCTTACCCAAAATCCACTGGGTGTAACTAACAACGAATTAATTGGTTTTCCTAATCTTTCTGATTCGATGTATTGAATTTTTTTTTGCGTAGCTGATATTAAAGGACTTAATGTAGTAACAGATAGAAAGCCTATTATCATTGATACTAAAAATATAGGATAACAAATTTTTCTAACAGGCAAGCCAGAAGATCTTATAATTAATAATTCTTTATTATTATTTATTTTTATTGTCCATAGCATTCCTGAAAAGAGAAGACAAAAAGGTAATACTTCCTGAAGCATTTTAGGTAAATTTAATGAACAAAGTAAAACAATTAAACTAATATTATTGTTATCATATGATGATAGCTGCTTATTATACTCAACCAAATCACCAATAAAAATAATTGATGCGAAAGTTAACACTACAATGCAACTACTTAAAATGAAAGTTTTAGTTATGTATTTAGATATTTCAGAATTAAGCTTCATGTCTAAACTTATTTAAATAATACAATATTTTTATTTCATAAATTAATAAAAATGGTGGTATAAAAGATATTAGTATTAAAGATATATATGGAATAAACAAGGCTGGCACTGAAAAAATAATATTGCTCATTATAGAAATATATACTGCTTGAGTAAGTACAGCTATAGAGGAACATATAATTATATTTTTCAGCAACATCTTTTTTTTCATTTCCCCAAAAAGTATTGAAAAAGATGCAAGAATACACATGAAAATTGCTAGCAAGGGAGAGCTTAGCCTTCTATGCCCTTCTGCTAATAATTCATTCTTTAATCTATTACTGAAGCTAGGATTTGGAAATAATAATTCTTTTAACGTTCTCTCTTCAACTTGTTTAAAACGAACTGTTTCTATTTTTTTGTTTACATTTATTTGAAATTCATATTTATCAAAATTTAATATTGATGTATTTTGATCTTTTTTATTATAAACATATCTTGTTCCATTAAATACTGTAATACTTGGTTGACTAGAAAAGTTTGAAAGAACACCTTCTTTCGCTATTATAGTACTTTCAATTTTTTTATTTCTGTTATCATGGATTAGTATATTTTTGACTGATCCATCTCTTTTTATTTTATCTATAAAAACTGTTAAACCTTGAATTGGGTTATGAAAAGATCCTTCCTGTATTACTGATATCATAAAATTATTTCTTAAATCTGCTTGAAATGTCTTAAAAGTTTTATAATTATTAGGGCTTATATAAGCTTCTATAAGGAAAAGTATAATTGCAACAATAAAACCAAATATAATTGAAGGAAGCATTATAAATATCTTGGATAATCCAAATGATTCCATCACAATAATTTCTGAGTTAGTTTTTAGTTTTTGATAAGTATAAATTATTGCTACAAATGATATTAGGGGTAATAATAACGCTAATATCTTGGGAGCAATTAAGCTTACAAACCAAAAATAAGATGGTAATGATAAACCTTTGTTTATGATTAAATCTATATATTTTAAAGACCTAGAAAGCCAAACTACGCTAGTTAAAACGAAACTAATAATCAAAAAAGGTTTTAAAAAATTTAATAATATATAAATAATGAAGGAAAAATTTTTATTTTTCATAACTTTTTTCTTGTTTAGTACAAAATTATAACATAAAAATGTATGATTAATTAATAAAGAATTACTTGGAGTTAATAAAAATGAAAATAAACTTTGCTACCACTATTAAGAGAGATAAGGGTGTTTTAATATATATGTGTTTAAAAAATAAAAAACTTCATACACATTTAGATGAAATCAACAAAAATAATAAAAATTATTTGAATAAAGCAATAAAAGTTAGTGGCTTTAATTATAAAGATAATAATTGTTTAGATCTAATATTACCGAAAGGATCTAATGCAGATAGAATTATTTTAATAGGAATAGATGATAGTAAAGTAAAAGATGAAAAATATATGAATAAAATAGGAAGCAGCATTGCTACTCAGTTAAATGCAAAAAGAATTAAAGAAGTAGATTTAATTTGCGAATTTATAGGAAGTGATGGAAAAGAAGAGGCTATGTTACTATATGGTTTGTGTTTAAATACTTATAGGTTTAATAAGTATTTTTCAGATAAGAAAAAAATGAGATTGAATTATATAGATAAAGTAAATTTATTTTCTAAAAATATTAATAAAATAAAGAACTATTGGAAAAGATATTCAGCTATTACAGAAGGAGTGTTCTTAACTAGAAATTTAGTAAGCGAGCCTGCTAACAATTTAACTCCTTTACTCCTATCTAAGGAGGCAGTTAAGCTTAAAAAAATAGGTTTAAAGGTTGAGCAATTAGATGAAAAAAAATTAAAAAGTCTTAAAATGGGAGCATTATTAGGAGTGGCGCAGGGTAGTGAAAATAAACCTTTTGTAGTTACATTGGAATGGAGAGGAAATAAAAATAAAAAAGATACAGACTTCACTTTTGTTGGAAAAGGAGTAACTTTTGATACTGGTGGTATATCAATTAAGCCTTCTGGAGGCATGGAGGAGATGAAATATGATATGGGCGGAGCAGCAGTAGTTTTAGGCCTTATGAAAGCATTGGCTTTAAGAAAAACTAAGGCTAATGTATCAGGTATTGTTGGTTTGGTAGAAAATATGCCTTCAGGAAAAGCTCAAAGGCCCGGGGATGTGGTAAAATCTATGTCAGGGCAGACTATTGAGGTAATAAATACTGATGCTGAGGGTAGATTAGTATTAGCTGATATACTCTGGTATGCTCAAAAAAGATTTAAACCTAAAAAAATAATCGATTTAGCAACACTTACAGGTGCCATAATTGTAAGTATAGGTCAAGATAAAGCAGGTATGTTTTCGAATGATAAAAAATTTGCAAAGAATGTGACTGAAATAGGTGAGCAGGTAGGAGAACAAGTATGGAATATGCCTGTAGATGACAGTTATGAAAAAGATATAGGTTCTGATATTGCGGATATGAAAAATGTTGGCTCGGGAAGGGGAGCAGGGTCTACTGCAGGAGCAATATTTTTAAAGAGATTTATTAAAGATACTAGTTGGATGCATTTAGACATAGCGGGAGTTACTTGGGCAAAATATGATAAGCCAATGATTCCAAAAGGGGGAACAGGATTTGGTGTGAGACTTCTGGATGAATTAGTATATAAGGAATTAAAATAAGGAAATTTTATGAAAAAACAAAGAACACTTTCTATTATTAAGCCTGATGCAATGACTTCTAAAAATTCAGGAAATATAATAAGTTTTATTGAAGAAAAAAACTTTAATATAGTAGCTCAGAAAAAAATAATGTTAACTAAGAAGCAAGCAGAAGAGTTTTATAATATTCATAAAGATAGACCTTTCTTTGGAGAACTTGTTGATTTTATGATTTCGGGCCCTATATCTGTACAAGTGTTAGAAGCTGAAAATGCAGTAACTTATTATAGAGAAATAATGGGCAGCACTAACCCAGAAGAGGCAGAGCAGAATACAATTAGAAAGTTGTTTGGAAAAAACATTCAGTGTAACGCTGTTCATGGATCTGATAGTTTAGAAAATGCTGTTAAAGAAATAAAATTTTTTTTTAGTGAATTAGAACTTATAAATTAGTAAAATTTAATTAAGTTTTGATCAGTCATTTTACCTATTAATTTCACAGGTTGTCTTAAAACTTTACATTTTGAAATAGTAGCAGCAAGATCATTTTTATTAATAACAATTATCATACCAATACCACAATTAAAAGTCTTCAGCATTTCCTTGGTTTGTATTTTACAGCTTTTTAACAGCCAGTTATAAATACTATTTTTTTTATAAAAACTAAGGCATTTCGTATCAATTGTAGCACCAAGATTTTTAGGGATGACTCTATTTAGGTTTTCTTCTATTCCACCACCCGTAATATGAGCAATTGCTTTTAATTCTATATTCTTGAGAAGCTCTAAAATAGTTTTTACATATATTTTAGTAGGTTTTAATAGAACATCACCAAACGTATGATTAGAATAAAAAGTTTTTTTATAACTCACTTTTTTTTCATTAAAAACTTTTCTAATTAGCGAATAGCCATTTGAATGTAGTCCAGTACTAGGAAATCCTAAAAGTAAATCGTTAGCTTTTATATTTTTTTTAGGTAATAACTTTCTTTTTTCTACTATACCTACAGCAAAGCCAGCAATATCAAATTTAGCATCGCTATATAATCCAGGTAATTCTGCTGTTTCTCCTCCTATTAATGCACAGTTAGCTTCTATACATCCTTTGCTTATACTATTTATTAAATCTAATATTTGTTGTTTTTTTATTTTTTCTACAGCTATATAATCCAAAAAGAACAATGGTTTAGCTCCTTGTACAATAATATCATTAACAGACATAGCTACTAAATCTATACCTATAGTTTTATAATTTCTTAATTCTTTAGCTATTAAAATTTTAGTTCCTACACCATCTGTAGCAGACACTAGTAAAGGCTTTTTAAAATTATCATTATTAATATCATAAACAGCACCAAAACCCCCTATACCTCCAATAACATTTTTGTTTTGAGTTTTCTTTGAGAGAGGTTTAATTTGATCAACTACTGTATTCCCGAGCTTGATATTAACACCTGATTTTAGATATGAAAAATTATAGTCTTTTTTTTTGCGCATGCTATTATAATATACTTTAAATAGGGTTTTAAAATTTTGAAAATTATTAATATTACATATCTTATTAAATTACTAATTTTTATTTTATTCAATGTTTTTTTTTCATCTTTTATTTTAGCTAGCGAACTAAATATGGTAAAAGACATTTATATTGAATTAAATTTTAAAAACAATCAAGACTATAGAAAAAAAGCTTTAGAAAGTTCTTATGAAATTGCTTTTAGAAGATATCTAAATTGGATTACTTTAGAGAAAAAAGCTGATATAGAAAAAATTGTAGCAGATTTAGTTCCTAAAGATTACGTTATTGGTTATTCCATAGAAAGTGAAAAGTTTAAAAAAGAGAAATATAGTGCTTTGATTTCAATAAACTTTGAGAAAGAAAAAATAGAAAAGCTTCTTATTTCCAAAAATATAAAATTTTACAATAAAAAAGGTCCAAAAACTTTAATTATTCCATTACTTAACCTTGATAAGAGAATGGTTTTATGGGATGATCCTAATCCATGGTTTCAAGCTTGGATAAGAAGGCCATTAGATTCAAATCTTACAAATTTTATACTTCCTGCTGGAGAAGTTGAAGATTTAATTACACTAAATGCAGAAGATGCAAATAGCTTAAAATATTATAAAATTAAAAAGCTAGCTACTAGTTATGAGGCAGTTGATGCTTTAGTATTAAAAATAGATTTAGTTTTAGAAAATAATGAATATAACTATTATTTAAAAGCATATGATGGTTTGAGCCAGGAAGAAATTTCTATATCAGAATTAAATTATATCCAAACGAAAAATATTAATGTTGGACTTTACAATTTATCTAATGAATTTGCAAACTTTTATGATGATATGTGGGTTAAAAAAAATTTAGCTAAAATAGAAGCGCAATCTAATAAGCTTCTCGAATTAAGATACGATAAATTTGGTCAATGGTTAAAAATAAAAGAGTACTTAACTAATAATGATAAAGTAATAAGTTTTTCTATACTTAATTTATCTAATAAAAAAGCTACAATAAATGTTAACTTAATATCTGAGAATTTGTTTTTAGATGACTTAACCAAAAATAGTTATAATGTGAAAAAAAAAAGTGATAATTTACTTATTTTAAATATTGAGTAATCAAATTGAATAAAATTAATAAAATAAAAATTATATATTCACTAACTTTTTTTATTTTCTTGATATTATTTTATCATTTATCTGATATTCTCACTCCTTTTTTTTTAGGAATTTTAATAGCTTATTTATTAAATCCATTTGTTGATTGGTTAGAAGAAAAAAATATTACAAGAAGTTTAGGTACTTTTTTTATTTTATTGCTCTTTTTTTTAATTATTCTGACGTTTAGTTTATTAATTATACCAATATTATTATCGCAAATAGTCAACTTTTTTAATGAATTTCCTGAAATAATTAAAGAATTTAATTTACAGATAAAATTATTAAAGAATTTTATTAGAAACAAAGTGAATTTTTTAAATTTTGATGAATTTGTAGGTAATATTAGTCCTAATATGACTAAGCCTATTTCAAACTTTTTAAATAATATAATAACATCTTCCTTCGCACTTTTTAGTTTAATAAGTTTAATTTTAATAACTCCTCTAGTGTCATGGTATCTTTTGAAAGATTGGAATGTAGTATTAAAATCAATTTTAAAAATTACTTCTAAAAAATATAAAAATATAATTTATAATTATGCTAAGGATATTGATGATATATTAAATTCCTATATTAGAGGACAACTACTAGTAAGTAGTTTCCTAAGTTTATTTTATTTTTTTTCATTTTATATACTTAATTTAAACTATTCCTTATTTTTAGGATTATTTGTAGGATTTTTTTCATTTATTCCAATAGTAGGTATTTTATTTAGTTTATTAATTATTAGTATTTTAACTTATTTACAGTACTTCGAATTAATATATTTAGTATATTTACCTGTAATTTTTTTAATTGGTCAATTATTAGAATCAAATTTATTAACGCCAAAATTAATTGGTAAAAAGTTGGGATTACATCCCCTTATAGTCATTTTATCAATTTTTGTATTTGGAGCATTGTTTGGTATAATAGGTATTATTTTTGCTATACCTTTAACCTCTATTATAATCTTAATTTTGAAAAAAAACCTTTTTGATAAATAAAAAAAATAAATATAAACAGCAATCGCTGCCTTTGGAATTAAGAGAGTCATTTGAAAGACATGATTTTATTGTAGGAAAATCTAATTTAGAAGCTATTAAGTGGATTGATAAATATCCAGATTGGAAAGAGCCAGGGTTAATCATTATCGGACCAAACTCTTCAGGAAAATCGCATCTTGCAAGTGTATTGCAGCTTAAAAGTAATTGGATTATAAAGCATTCTGAGAATATTAATAATGAAGACAAAGACTGCTTAATGCCTTGTAATATGATTATTGAAAATATAGAAAAAATATCTAATTTTATTTTTTTTTTACATGTTATTAATTTCATAAAAGAAAATAAATTTAAAATTTTTCTTACATCTAGAAGAAATTTAAAGGACATTGATATAGATCTATTAGATTTAAAGTCTAGACTCTTAGCTTTTCCTCAGGCAAACATTCTTATGCCTACTGATGATGTTTTAGTGGGTATTATATTAAAACTATCTAAAGATAAAGGGCTAAAATTGAACAGCACAATAATAAACTTTATTTTAAATCATTCTGAAAGGTCTTATAAATCTATTAATTCTTTAATGAAAAGTATAGATATAGTTACTTTGCAAAGAAAAGTAAAAATTACTATACCTTTGATAAAAGAATTATTGGACTTAAAAAAATTTAATTAGTTTCGAGTTTAAAACCTTAATAAATTTGTTATATTGAATTATGAAAAAAGAAGAAAATATCTACATAAATAGAGAATTATCATGGCTAGAATTTAATCAAAGAGTATTAGAGGAAGCAGAAAATTTAATAAATCCTATTTTAGAAAGAATAAACTTTCTTTCTATATCAGGGTCTAATTTAGATGAATTTTTTATGGTGAGAGTAGCAGGTCTAAAGGGACAAGTAGATAGCGGAGTTTTAATAGAGACTATTGATGGATTATTACCAGAGGAAATACTTTATGAAGTAATTTT
>NZFJ01000016.1 GCA_002690625.1 Rickettsiales bacterium | reverse complement strand
TTCAATTATTTTATTTAAATCTTTTTTAGATCCATAAAGCTCTTTCCAATATTTTAAAAACTCTATCACTGTATCATTTTCTTTTAGGGCAAGTTTATGTCCGACATAACCTATTGTTTTATTATTTATTTTAAAATCTATATTTCCACTATAAGAAATTAGTCCTGCTATACTATGCAATAAACTAGTTTTTCCTGATCCATTACTACCTCTAATCACTACAATACTTCTAGAAAAAAGAGAGAAAGATATAGGTTTGAAAATACTAGACCCGTTTCTCTTACAATCTAAACCTTTTACTTTTAATAAAAGCTTATTTTTCATGAAATCTAATTATTATTTCTTTTATCTTCTATTACAATACCATCATTTCTGATTGTATCTTTCGATACTAATTCAACTTTAATATTAAGTTTGAATTCCTGCTTAAAAAAGCTCTTAACTATTTCTGTATCTATTGAGGCTTCTTCTTTTACCTCACAATATAATATCGCATAATCTAGTAAATCTTTTCTATCTATAACTAGTCTTACTTTTAAAATATCATTAAATTTTTTTAAAACCATACCTACCTGGTTAGGTGTTATAAATAACCCTTTTAATTTAGTTGACTGTTCAGCTCTACCCATCCATCCTTTAATTCTTAAATTAGTCCTACCACAAGGGCTTTCTTCTTTAATTAAAGCTGATAAATCTCCAGTAGCTAACCTAATCATTGGGTAATTGGAATTTATTTTAGTTACTACTACCTCACCAACTTCACCCATACTAACTTGTTCTAATGTTCCTGGTCTTACTATTTCAATTATAATATTTTCTTCTATTACCATGCCTTCATTAATTTTATTATTTTCATTTATTGTTTCATAAGCTATACATCCTACTTCAGCAGTTCCATACATCTGTAATGGAGATATATTATAGTCATTAGAAAAATATTCCCTTAAATCTTTTGGAAATGCTTCTGCACCCACTAACGCATTCTTAAAACAAGAAAATTCTGAATTTTTTTCTTTTATTTTTTCCAATAAAATTTTCAAAAATGAAGGTGTTCCTAAATAAAAATTTGGTTTTAAAGACTCTATAGTTGCTACTTGTATATCAGTATTGCCAACTCCTCCTGGCAAAACTGTACATCCTAAAAAATTAGCTGAATTATTCATCATTAATCCTGCAGGTCCTAAATGGTAAGAAAAAGTATTATAAACTAAGTCACCTTTTCTTAAACCTGCGGCATGCATACTACTTGCCATATTCCAAAAATCACCTGTTTCTCCTGGCTCGTATATAGGGCCAGGTGAAGCAAAAATGAAAGGAAAATCCTTACAATCTTTTGTATTTAATTCTGCATATGGCAAATTATTTTTTTGTAAATCAATTAAACTAGTTTTTTTAGTAATTGGTAATTTTTCTAAATCTTTTCTACTATTTATTGCATCAATTTTACAACCGGTTAATATTTTTCTCCAACCTTTTGATTTTGAAACAATATAATTTAATTTTTCAGAAAAGTTGCTAAAAAGATTATTTTCTCTTTCCCTTACATCTTGTATTTCTAATGGGCTAAAAAAATTATTTTTATTTATTATACTCATAGCCAGCGCTTTCTTCTTTTATATGATTTTAAATTTTTAAAGGACTTTCTTCCATCTCCTCCTCCTCCTAAATAAAACTCTTTTACATCCTCATTATTTAGCAAACTAGTCGACAATCCTTCCATCACAATTTTTCCATTTTCCATTATGTAAGATCGTGAAGACAAACCTAAGGCTAACTTAGCATTTTGTTCCACAAGCAGAATAGTAATCCCCAAATCTCTATTTAATTTTTTTATAATATCAAAAACTTCTTTTACCAGCATAGGAGATAAGCCCATCGAAGGCTCATCCATTAGTATAATTTTAGGTTTTGCCATTAATGCTCTTCCAATAGCTAACATTTGTTGTTCTCCTCCAGATAAATAACCTGACAAACCTGATCTCTCTCGAAGCCTCGGAAAAAAACTCATCACTTCTTCTATATTATTTTTTATGTTTTTTCTATCTTTTCTAGTATGAGCGCCAAGTTTAAGGTTTTCTTCAACAGTCATGTCTGCAATGCACCTTCGTCCTTCCATAACCTGAAAAACTCCATTTTTAACAATTGTAGAGGCGTTAGCTTTTGTAATGTCATTTCCTTCAAATATTATATTTCCCTTAGTAATTTCTCCATCTTCAGTTTTTAATAATCCCGATATAGCTTTTAAAGTTGTAGATTTTCCTGCACCATTTGCTCCTAAAAGAGATACTATTTCACCTTCTTTAACAATGAGACTAAGTCCTTTAATTACTAATACAACCTCATTGTATACAACTTCTATATTTTTGATTTCAAGCATGTAAAATTATTATAAAAACCTGTTAATAACCTCTCCATTCTGGCCTTCTGGGAAGTGTAATTTGGTCTTCTTTAACTAACTGAATTACTTTAGAACTCATTAATTCATCAACACTTTTCTTATCAGTACGATCATTTACTTTCACTTTATAAATAGGAACCTCCATTAATCCCCTATGGTCATCATTCTTCCAAGTTGAAGGCAAACACACCCCATCTAAACCTTCAGGTATCCAGTTCTTATTCTTATACATAGCATTCCTTATTCCTTCTCCATTAAAGTTATTTTCAGACATTGCTATTTTCATTGCCTCAGCTATGAAAAACATTGAACAAACAGCAGAAATATAATGTACCGATCTGTAAGTCTGGTTTTTACCTGACATTTCTGATACTTTTTTAACAAGCTCCATACCTTTATTATTTTCACCCCAAACAGAACTGGTTCTTACAGCAAAAACTACTCCATCAGCCGCTTTACCTGAGGCTTTTATAACAGTTTCATCTACACCCCAAACATTTGTCATAAATTGAACTTCGACACCTACAGTATTGCATGCTTTTAATAATGAAGTTGTTGAGTTTGAAGAATTGGCTAAGTAAGCATAATCAGCCTTAATTTGTTTTAATGTGAGACATTGTGCTGTAAAATCTCCAGGAGCAAGTGTATAGTTTATAACTGCAAGCACTTCAAATCCAATTTCTTCAGCATATTCTTGACATGCTTTTTTTGGGGCATTTGGATAAGGATGATTATCTCCCATATGGACGAACTTTGGCTTCCCTGATTTACCTTTTGATTCCCAATTTTTTAATGCCCAAGAGACTAATCCTCTACAAGCATCAGAATATGATGGGCCATAAAAGAAATTATATGGAGCTGCCTTAAATGAATTAGGAGCTTTCCCAGTAGGGTCAGTTAATTGTCCCGCATAAGAACCAGAGTAAAATGGAACTTTGTCCCTAGCTATAGTCTCCATTAAAGCTTCTGTATCAGCAGTACCCCATCCAATAACGGTTATAACTTTTAACCTAGACTTCCATCTTTTATATGTAGCAACAGCTCTGGGAGCTTTATAACTATAATCAACAGTATCAACTCTTATTTTTCTATCTTTAATTCCTCCATTCTTATTAATCCATTTTATGGCATCAATATGTCCTTGTCCAAATGGTTTTCCTACACTTGAAGTTGGTCCTGTAAAATCAACTAGTTGTCCCACAGGAATGTCCTTGGAAATAATTTTATTAGAAAAAAAAGATACTGAAATTGAGTAAATTATCAAAAAAAGTAATTTTTTAAATTTTATCATTGTTACCTCCTAATAACTAATATGAAAAAGGATATAATTTAAACCAGGCCCTAATTTGCCCCCAACGATAGGCTAATCCATTAGGTTCAAAAATCAAGAATAATATTATAACTAAGCCTATTGAAGCTTCTTTAATAAATGGTAAAGCTTCTGATAAAGAAAGAAAATTATCGATAGAAGTTCCGGATAAAGATCTAGTAAGCCAATCCATAATTTCAGGAAGCAAAACCATAAAAGCTGCACCCATCATTGACCCTCTTATTGAACCTAATCCACCTATTATAATCATTGCTAAAAAAGATATTGAAAGTTGAATATTAAATTCTTCTATAGAAACAAAATTTAAATAGTGACCATATAATGCTCCTGCTAATCCTGCAAAAAAAGAGGATATACCAAACGAAAGAATTCTATATTTTGTTAAATTTATTCCCATCATTTCGGCAGATAAATAATGGTCTCTTACTGCTAAAAAAGCCCTTCCATCTCTAGTTCTCATAAAATTAGTAGCTATTATATAGCTAATTATTAACCAGAATAATACTATAAAAAAATATTTCTCATCTGTATCAAAAAAGACTCCAAATATTTTAAGAGGATCTGCTGAAGCACCATCTACCCCCCCTGTAAACCATGCAGCTCTAGAAAAAAAATCTTCCATAATAAATTGTGCTGCGAGTGTGGCAATAGCTAAATATAAACCTTTAACTCTTGCAGCTGGAATTCCGAATAGTATTCCCACAGAAGCAGTTAGAAATGCTGCTAATGGAATTGTAAAAAAAACAGGTATTAAAAATTTATTATTTAACCAAGCTGAAGCAAATGCTCCAAAACCAAAAAACACAGCATGCCCAACAGAAATCTGACCGGTAAATCCAACTAAAATATTAAGTCCTAATGCAGCAATAGAATAAAAGCCAATGTAAATCAAAAGTGAAATTAAATATGAATCAAGAAATAATGGACTGAAAATTAAAAAAGCTATACCCAATAAAACAAAATAAAAACTTTTTCTATCTTCAAACATAGACATATCTTTCTTGTATGTAGTTCTAAAATCTCCACAAGGTCTACTGTTTTTTAAATTCATATTATACTCTTTCTATATCTTTAGTTCCAAAAAAACCATATGGTTTTATCATCAAAATTATTATTAAAGCATAAAAAGGGGCTATTCTAATTAAATTGCCAACATTTAAGAATTGTACGTCAATATAATGAGCAAAGTGCTCTAAAAGTCCTATAACTAATCCTCCTAAAATTGCTCCTAGAACAGAGTCTAAACCTCCTAAAATTACTGCGGGAAAAACCTTTATCCCCATAAAAGCTATACCTGAAGAAATACCATTTACAATACCAAATACTACTCCTGCTACTGCAGAAACCATAGCAGAAATAGCCCATGCTGCTGCAAATACTTGTTTTACTGAAACTCCCAAAGATTGGGCTGCTTGCTGATCAAACGCTGTTGCTCTCATGGCGAGTCCTAATTTTGACTTTTTAAAAAATACTGCAAAACTTATCATAATTAATATGCTTATTAGTCCGCTCATCAAATAAACTGTTTGTACATTCAAACCAAAAATATTTATACTACTTTGACTAAATATTTCAGGAAAAGGTTCAGTAAATACTCCAAACATCCAATTCATTAACGCTTGGAAAAAAATTGAAAGTCCTATTGTAACCATTATTATAGAGATAATTGGCTCGCCAATTAATGGCCGTAATATAACTAATTGAACTAAAATACCAAATAGTGTCATAAAAACTAATGTCATAATGAAAGCCAAATAAAAAGGTAACGAAAATTTTGCTAAAAGCCACCAGCATGCCCAAGCTCCAATCAGTAAAAACTCTCCTTGGGCAAAGTTTACTACTTGACTAGATTTATAGATAAGAACAAAAGACATTGCTACTACACCATATAAAAGACCAATAATAAAACCATTGACTAATAATTGGGTTAAAAAATTAAATTCCATCTTTATTCTCCAAATTAATTATTTTAAGTTCTGTTTTTATTTTTTGAGTTCCACCATCCTGTAATTTTATAGATGTATTTATAGCTATATTATTTTTATTACTATACATAGCATCTACAATATCTTTATATTTGTTTATTACAAATTTTCTGCGCAATTTCTTCGTTCTCGTTAATTCATCATCATCAGCATCAAATTCTTTGTATAATAATACAAATTTTCTAATTCTTTGTTTAGCTGGTAATGTATTATTAACTTTTAAAGTTTCATTAGTTATCAATTTTTCAATTTTTTCTTTTGTTGCTAAATCTGAGTAAGTTGTAAAAGCAATTCTTTTACTTTCTGCCCATTTGGATAATACTGAGTACCTAATACAAATAATACTAGATAGAAAACTTTTTCCTGAACCTATAACCGCGGCTTCTGCAATGTATGATGAAAATTTTAATTTGTTTTCTATATATTGAGGTGAATATCTTAACTTATCAGACGTATAAGACATATCTGACATTCTATCAATAACTACTAAATGATTTTTTTTATTAATGTATCCTGCATCTCCAGTATAAAACCATCCTTTGTTTAGGAATGGTTCTTTTACGTTCAAATATCCATTCATACTGTTAGGGTTTTTAACAATAATTTCTCCTATTCCTTCTTTGTCTGCTTTATCAATTTTAATTTTTATACCTTCGAAAGGGTATCCTACAGAGTCATAGTCTACATCATCTTTATTATGAATAGTGTATGCTCCTATCTGTTCAGTTTGTCCGTAAAGTTGCCTTAAAGGAATACCAATATCAACAAAAAACTTAAAAGTGTCTGGTCCTAAAGCTGCTCCTCCAGTCGCAGCAGATTTTAAATATGACAAACCCAGCTGATCTCTTAACCATCTATTTAATAAATATTCACAAATTATATTTTTAAAAAAAATATTTTTATATGACATCATTTTCATAGATGCATTATACAGACCTCTCTTTAAAAAAGACGAATCCATAATTTTTGACCTAATATCGGCCGCCATCTGTTCCCAGACTCGAGGAGCAAATAGTACAAAAGTAGGACCTATTTCTCTTAAATCATCAAATAATGTATCTGCCTCTTCAACAAAGTTAACTTTCATCCTACTGATACACCATTTTGCTATATCGTATACTTGCCCTAGTATCCAAGGCAAAGGTAAGACCGATACATATTCATCTTCACTATCTTTTGGATCAGACTTTAAGTAGTTCCTTGCATGTCTTAGCAAAGACCTATGACTAATCATTGCCAATTTTGGATTAGCAGTAGTTCCAGAGGTAGGACATAAAACACAAATACTATTCTCATCTATATCATCTAGCATTTTAGTATATTTCTTATCATTATTATTTTTATATTTTTTACCCATCAAAATCAATTTTTCATAAGAAACGAGTCTATCATCGTCATACTTATTCATTCCTTTAGGTTCATCATAAATAATTAAATCTATAATAGTATCTGAATCTGGAAGAGACATTAATTTATCAGCTTGTTCTTCATCTTCTACAAAAACTACCTTACAGCTTGCAAATTTTAACAGGTAAACTATTTCACTTTCTAATGCATCGGAATATAATCCAAGAGCAGTTCCTCCAAAAGATTGAATAGCAACCTCAGATAATACCCATCTAGGCGTATTATTCCCTAAAATGGCTATAGTTTGTTGCTGTTTTACACCCAAAGATAATAAGCCTAACGTAATATTCTCTACTTCTTCATAGCATTGAATCCAGCTTTTTGTTCTCCATACCCCAAACTTTTTTTCTCTAAGCGCTATATCGTTAGGATAATTTAAAGAATTATATTTTACTAAATGAGGTATGGTATCAAATGATTCTATCATTACTTTTCTTCACCTAAATAAGCTTGTTGTACTCTTTTGTTATTTAAAATTTCTTTTGGAGAACCTTCAGCTATTTTTTCTCCAAAATCAAGAACCGCTATTTTTTTTGAAATATCCATTACCACTCCCATATCATGCTCTATCATCACAACTGTAATATTCCATTCCCTGTTCAAATCTATTATAAATCTTGCCATATCTTCTTTTTCTTCTTGATTCATGCCAGCCATAGGTTCATCTAATAAAATTAGGCTAGGTTGTATTGCAATTGCCCTAGCTAATTCAACTCTTTTCCTAAGACCATATGAAAGAGTACCTGCCACTGACTTTCTTATATTACTAATTTCTAGGAAGTCTAATATTAACTCTGCTTGTTTTCTGCTTTCTATTTCTTCTTTCTGAGCGCCAAAAAGCCAATAAAGTGAACCTGAAAAAAAATTGCTTTTAAGAAGGTGATGCCTACCTATAAATATATTTTCTAAAACTGTCATATGATTAAATAGAGCTAAATTTTGGAATGTTCTTCCAATTCCTAGCTCTGGCCTTTTATTAGGGTGTAAATTTGTAATATCATTTTTATTAAAAAATAATCTCCCACTCTGCGCTTTATATCTGCCCGAAATTACATTAAGTAAAGAAGTTTTACCAGCTCCGTTTGGCCCGATTATGGAAAAAAGTGTTCCTTTTTCTATCTTAAAACTAACTTTATTTAAAGCTTTTATTCCCCCAAATTGTACTGATATTTTTTTTAATTCTAACATTTTACTTAAATAAGGAATATATGTAGCCTAAACCGGAAACAGAAGAAACTCCTCTATTTCTTAAGCTTTTAATATTATTATAATTTACTCCACCTAGTACAGAATATTGGCATTTTATATAATTTGCAAGTAAACTTATTTTTTTTAAACCTAATGGAGTTTTCTTTTTATCACTCTCAGTTGAATATAGAGGAGATATAAATACGATATCAGCTTTCAATATTTTTACTCTTCTGAAATCATTTTTACCATGACAAGAGCAACTAACTATCATATCTCTATATTTTTTTGCATAATTTATTTGTTTTGAATAATGAACTCCATCAGCTCCTATAGCTCTTGCTGTAGCTAAATTTGATGAAATTAGAAATTTAAAACGCTTTTTTTTACATATTCTTAACAAAGATTTAGATTTATAATATAAATTCTTTCTATTTTTTTGTCTCATTACTACTCCTATCTTATTACTAGCAGGTATAGAATCTAAAAAAATTTTATAATCCTCAATTCTTTCACTATCTAAAAAGATCCAATATAGAATGCCTTCTTTATTTTTTTTATGAGAAAGGTTATAAATTTCCTTTAGTAATAAATTTAAACCTTTATTTGTTATACTTTTATTTATGGAATCAAACATTGCAAAAAACTATAAAAACCTAAAACTAAATATATTTAATATTTGTAAAAAAATAAATCGTAACCCTTCTGAAATAAATATTGTAGCAGTTTCTAAAAAGCAGAATAAATCAAAAATTGAAGAATTATTAAAATATAATCATAATTGCTATGGTGAGAATATTCTACAAGAAGCTCAAGATAAATGGAGCATCATTAGGAATGATAAAATAACTTTACATTATATAGGCGCTTTACAATCAAAAAAAGTACAAGACATACTAAATAGTTTCAACGTAATAGAAACTCTAGACACAGAAAGTTCTGCAAATAAAATAGCAAGATATATAATCAACAACCCAAATAAAAAAAAAGCTAAAATTTATATGCAAATAAATATTGGAGAAGAACCACAAAAAAGAGGCGTACCGATATCAGATGTAGGACATTTTATCAAGATGTGCAAAGAAAGATATAATATAAAAATAGACGGAGCAATGTGTCTGCCTCCTATTTCATCAAATCCTAAATATTTTAAATTAATGAATGAAATATGTTTTAATAATAATATACATGATATAAGTATGGGAATGAGCAATGATTATGCTGAGGCTATAAAATATGGTTCAACGAATATTAGAATAGGAACATCTATCTTTGGTAAAAGAAAGTATTAATAATAATTTAATTTATCAGAAAATAGTATTTTTTTTGGGTAATGATATTCATATTTTTAGATCACTAAAAGAAATTTCTTTAAATACTGGAAGTTTTATAATTCAAAAAAATGATTTCAAAGAAAATATGCTAAAGAGTTGTGATTTCGTTCTTTTAGATGATAGCACTGAGCATTTTAAAGAAATTATTAAATATTTTTACGATCTTAAATATAATAAATTTTTTATAATTTTAAAGAAAGAAAATGCAGAACTTTTTATAAATGAGAAATATAAGTTTTTCTATAAACCAGTAAAAATTTATGATTTATATGAGGAAATATGCAATAGAATATCACATAATACGAAAAAATCTAATAAATGGCAACTAGATAGGTCAACCTTACAGCTTTTTTTAAATCAAGAGAATAATATTAAATTAACTGAAAAAGAGTATTATTTCATATACTATTTATTAGATAGTAAAAGTGAATATATTTCAAAAAAAAACTTACTAAAAAAGGTATGGAAAATTAATATGAAAGATGAGACTGAGATTTCTGATTCTCGTGTAGTAGAAACCTTAGTCTCTAAGATAAGGAAAAAGTTAAGCTATTTAAAGAATGGTCCTAAAATTTTAAAAAATGAGAAAGGTTATAAATTATTGATCTAGTCTTCCATTATTTTTGACTTTTTTTATTTTTCTCTCACTATAAGGACCTAAATAAATAGGGCTATTATTTAAATTATAATCAGTAAACTTAAACATATTTTCATTTAATATATTTTTATTTTTAATTTTTTTGATTTTTGTAACTTCCACAAGTATTTCATCTTCTGCACTTTCTATTA
>NZFJ01000015.1 GCA_002690625.1 Rickettsiales bacterium | reverse complement strand
TGAAGTTCAAAGTAAACCATCTAATGTTCTCAAATTATATTGTAATTATGATCCAAGTTTAATAAAAAAAGAACAAAGAAATATTGGATTTTTAAAATATGATAGTATTGATCGAACTGAAATTTGTAGAATTTTGAGTTGTGAGGATATAGTTGAAATTAATAAAAAAAGTGTGAAATTTAAAGGTAAAAATGAATATTTATTGAGAAACTCGTGGTTTAATCATCAAGGTATTTTGTTAGATGACTTTTCTATGACAAAAACTCACATTAATATTGGTACATTCGTATCGCAAGCATATTTTCTAGATTCTTATTCGATAGATAGAATTACAGGAAATACAAAAAGGATTTTTTATAGATTTGATGATGGCGACTTTTATTATAAACTTAAAAGAATTGAAAAAAACAAAGATAAAAAATATCCTCTCTATGATGAAAAAGGTAAAATATCATTACAAACTTTAAAAGCTCTATCTTTAGAACCTTGGGAAACATTTTATTTTGAAGGAAAATGTCAGGTAGGTACAGGTATTTAAGTAATATTTCTGGAGATATTAATATTACATTTGGTTAGCAGAATACTAAATATCTTATTTTTATAATTTTACTTTTAGGATTCAGGAGCATCTTTCTTTCAACTCTTGTTGTATATTGATCAAGAATTTTTAAAATTAGTAACAATGGTAACTAATGACTAATGACACGTCATTGTTTAAAATGATGTTACTTGGTATTATGACAATTATTAAGAGGAGTATAATATTTTAATATTATATAAAATACTAAAATAAAACTAGTTTACTATAAAGCAATGGTTATAAAAAAAACTCAAGCCTATTTTATTAAAATTTTATTAAAATCTATTTATATTTTAATAGTATTAAATTTTAGTTTGTTAGTATTTACTCCAAACTCTGTTATCGGAAATGACACTTTGATTTGTAAAAACGAAATTAGAAAGACCGAAGAAAGACTTAATATCCCTAAAAATTTACTTTTATCTATTGCTCTTACTGAGTCAGGAAAAAAAATCAATGGTAATTTTATCCCTTGGCCTTGGACTATTAATACAAAAGGAAAAGGTCAATTTTTTAAAAATAAAAATCAAGTAATTGCCAAAGTAAAAAACAATCTTAAAAACAAAAAAAATAATTTTGATGTTGGTTGTATGCAAATAAATTACTATTACCATGGGAGTAAATTTATGAATATAGAGGAGATGTTAGATCCTTCAAAGAATGTTCTTTACTCAGGAAAGTTTATAATCCAATTGAAAAATAAACATAAAAATTGGAAAGAAGCAATTTCAAGATATCACTCTAACACTCCATGGAGAAAAGAAATGTATTTTTCTAAAGTAATGAATAATTGGGCATTCCTGGAAAGAGATATAACCAATAATGAAATTATGGTTTCTAAATTAAATAAAAAAAAGAAAATCAAATTAACTACGAATTCTCAAGACTTGAATGAAATTGAAAATAGCAAGTTTAAAAATAAGAAAAAGAATAAAATTAAAAATAATTACTCATTTGATACGAATTATTCAATAAACAGGGATAATCTTAAAGAAATAAGACTAAATAATAGACAGTTTAAAGAATCTGTAGAAGAACTCTCTAATTTTTTGCCTAAAAATGTTAAAAGAATAATGGTCATTAATGAGTTTCAATATATGGATGAAGAAACAATAATTGATAACTTAAAAAGAATTGAAGATTTTAAAAAAAATAAAAATTAAAAAAATTATTTGAAAGAGTAATAATTTGTTCTAAGGTTAATTGTATCTTTTATTTTTTTATAACAATGAGATTTTTATTTTTAATTAGTTTCCTTTTTTTAATAATTCCGTTTGACTCAAAATCTGATGATTCAATAAGTGCACATACTATTGGACATATTACTGGTGGATTAGGAAGTATATTTCTAGGCCCATTACCTGGATTAGGATTAGCAATTTTACCTGAGGCTATTAAAATTATTTCAAGTGATGATAATTTTGTTGATAATAGAAAAACTTACTATGTAAATGAGTACTCTAAAGAATTTAAAATAGAACCACTAGTTGTTTCTGAGGATCAACTGATTACAAAGTACTCTAATACTGTTAAACTTACAAATTCTCTTGTTTACAAGTAGGATGGTTTTTCTTAAAAAAATGAAGTTTAAGACTTTTTTCTTTATTTTCCTTTTTCTTGTTTTTAATAACTTGCCTTACAAAGTCTTTTGTCAAAATTTATATTTTGCTGGTTTTTCTTTTCTTGGAAATGCAAATCAAGATTTTAGATACCCAGTGGCAGCTAAATTATTTGATGAAAATCCAACTATTTTCAAAGATCCATTAGATGCAGCATTACTTAATCTTAAAAGAAAAGATTTAAATCTTATAAAAGATTTAGGAACAATTGAGAGTGGAGAAGCAGTTACTATCGCTTTTGCTCTAACTGATGAGTCAATTGAGAGGTTTTCTACAATAGATGGGGTGACCAATGCTTATAAGATATATGCGCAAATCCTAGTTTTTGATTTTAATGAAAAAAAAGTCATTACTAATTACCCAGTCTTAGTTCAAAAAGAAACACTAACTAATGGTGTTCCAAGTGCTATTGAAGACTTTAATATTTTAAAATCTATGTATATTGATACTAGCAGTAAATCATCTATATTTAAGTTTTGGACAGAAAAATTAGAAACCGTTAAATTATTAAATGCAGGTAGTATTCATTTGCAAATTAGAGATGTTAAACTTGATAATGCGGTTACAAATCAAATACCTGAAAAACTTTCTAAGAATGATTTACTAAAGGTTCGTTCTGCTCAAAAGCTTGAATATCACATATCAAGCAAACAAAATGTTCCGATATTACCATACACACTTGGGCAGATAGGAAATTTTAAAAAAGGACTAATCGCCAGATTTAGTGATTCTCTAGAATATGATCTAACGTTACCAGAGGCTGATTTCGTAATGGATCTTCTTATCAGAGAATTTAAAAATGTTACGGTGGACAGAGGTAAGTTTGAAGTAAAAATATATGCAGCATTTATTACTTTAAATGTTCTGGAACCCTTAACTAATACTTCATATGTTAATTCAAAATTTGACTACAAGAATGAATTAGTCTTTCCAAAATCTGAAAATATGCAAATTTTAAATGAATGGGATGTATACCAAAGAACGCAAGATGCTCTTTTTTCTAATTTAGCAAGGCAGATTTCTAAACGAGATGATGCTGTTCTTCCATCTATTACCGGAACGGCAAATATAAAAAGTCAATTAGCAAAATTTGAAGGGATAATTAACAAATGCAAGTAAAGTTTTTATATGTAACATTTTTATGTATTTTTGGCTTTTTCAATTTAGTTAATGCTGAAGTTACTTCAAAAGGAGTTGGAACAATTCAAATGAAGGGTAGTGACCCAACAAATATTGAAACCGAGGAGGCAAAAAAATTAGCAATTGAAACAGCATGGAAAAGTTATACGAGTAAATTTAACGTTTCAAAAATGAAACAATATATGCTTATAAAAGAAGATATAGATTCAAACCTTTCTGATTATATAATTTCTTCTGAAGTTATAAATAATATTATTGATCAGGGAACAAAAACTCTAAAAACTGTTGTTAAAATTAAAATTAATGATGTAGCGTTGAACGTAAAGTTTAGTACTTTATCGGCCGCAGGACAAACTGCTTCCGGAGATAATAACGGAATTGTCGGCTTATTTATTATACGAGAACTGGAATCAAGAAGAACTTATGATGAAAAAAGAGTAGAAATTTCAGCCACAAAAGATGCTAAATCAGCTTCAGAATCAATTGGTGGATCAACTGATACAATTGAAACAGAATCATTTAGCAAAAAAGAAAGTGGTGGCTCAACCACTCAAAAAAGTGATAAACTATCTTACAAAAAAGCTTCAAATACAATTTCTCCAGATATAATCGCCGATAATATGAATGATATTCTTGGAGATTTTATGTTCGAGGTTACAGAATATGATGAATTTTCAGCTGATTATGGTGCACCTGAAAGAATAAGTTTAGAAACCGAATTTATTGAATTCAATAAATTATCTAGAAAGAACAAAAAATCGATAAGTAATATGATGAAAGAAATAAGAATTGAAGAGCCTGAGTTTAGATATTTACTCACCACAACTCTTGATAGTGATCAAGCTTTTATTGACCCAACATCCGGAAATAAAAAAGTAGTAGTTAATATTAATGCTAGAATACAAAGTTTTGAAAAAAAAAGACCTAAGACAGTTGCCTCTTTTACTACACAGGCATTTGGTATGGGTCCTAATGAAAAATCAGCTGCTACATCTGCTTTGAAAAATGCTGTCAAATTAACTGCAAAAACTTTAGTTGACAAAATGAATGCTAAAGGACTTAATTAATATTATAAAAAAGGAGAATTAATTATGAAAAATTTTATTAAAATATTTTTATTTATATTTCTATTTTATTCCCCATATGCGCATAGTATAGGTGGATTAGAGGTGCCTAAAATTCCTGGAGTTCCTGGACTTGGAGGAGGTGATTCTGGTGGAGATGTAGATATTGATGCTTTAACTGGAAAACAGTCGGAACTAGTGAAATCTATGGCTAAAGCTATATTAAATTTAACTGAAGCTCAAGTAAAATTTTTAGAGGGATTAGGTGAGAAAGAAGCGGCAATAGCCGCAGGTATGTATATTGAAGCTCTTAAAAAAGGAGAAGCAATTGGAAAAGATGACCTAAAAAAAGCAGTTGAGAAAACAAAAGAATCCCAAGCGTTAATTGATAAAAAAATCGCTGAACAAACAGTTTTAGAGGCGGAGGCAAAACTAACTTTTGCAAAAGGAATTCCTCCCTACGGAAAGGGAGTATTAGGATTATCTTTAACAGGATTAAAAGCAAAACAGACTGTTGACTCAATTGGAAGCAACCCAAGTCCAATGATTATAACTAAAGTGGGTAGTTTGTTTTATATTGCAAAAGAAACGCCTCAAGCAATAAGCCTTTTTGCCAGCTCTACAGGAACAATTATAGATTTTTCTACAATGAATAAAATTGATACAAAACCTCTTGAAGAAGCTAAAGAAGGTTTAGGAAGATAGAGAATAAATTAGTATTAAGAGTGATTTAATATAAAAATGAAGAAACTATTTATCTTATTTTTATTTTTTCCTTTTTTTTCTTTCGCAAAGATTGAAATTAAAAGTGTCGTAGTGAATGGAATTGGTTCAACTGAACAGTTAGCTATTGAGTCAGGTTTAGTTGAAGCAGTTTCTCAAATAAATGGAGCAAAAATTGCAGCTGAAATTAAAACTTCACTCTCTCAAACAACAACTGAGGAAGGGTCTGAAGTTACAAAATCATTTGATAAAAATGTTTCAAAACTTACGAATGGTTTTGTAAGGAGTTACAAAATATTATCTTCTAATAAAGATAAAAATTTGTATAATGTAAAGTTATCTGTCGAAATATCAAAGTTTAAAAAATCAGTTCAAACGAAAAGATTAAGATTAGCAGTCGTTCCTTTTAAAGCATCTAACACTTTAAAAGTTAATGATACAGTCAAAAAATTTGAAGGTTCAATTACATCTCAGATTGAAAACTATTTAACACAAACTAGAAGATTTTCCTTAGTTGACAGATCTTTTCTTGAAGAACAGACAAATGAATTAAATTTCATTGCAGATGGGGCTAAAACAAGTATGTCAAACGATGAAATTGCTAAATTAGGAAATAGAATTGGAACCGATTATTTGATAGTTGGTAGAGTAGAAAAAGCAAATTCATTTATAACTGAAAAAAAAAGTAAAGTCTCAGATACAGTTAAGAAATCTCTCATTTCCAACGCTGTTTTAACGCTTAGAATCATAGATGTAGCAACAACACAGATTAAATTTTCAGACACATATGAAAAATCTATGAGTTCATCAATTGAAAAAGTTGCGGCTGATTTAGCTTCAAGTATTGGTGACGAAATTATTAACGCGATATATCCAATTAGAATTGTAAATGCTTCATTGACTCAAGTCACTCTTGGCCAGGGCGGAAAAACAATGGCAACTGGAGATTTATTTAAGGTATATCAACTAGGAAAAAGAATAAAAGATGTTTATACTGGAGAAAGCCTTGGTAGAGAAGAAATTGAAGTTGCTACAATTCAAATAAAAACTATTAAGCCCAAAACTTCTGAAGCACAGATCCTAGAATCTATAATAGAGTTATCAGATGCAATTAAAGATAAAGATGCATTTATTGTAAGACCCTTCAAAAAAGCTAAAGCTATTAAAGCTAAAGCTATTAAAGCTAAATCCCAATCAGTTGAAAAAACTCAACTAATTAAAAAACTTAAAAAGGAGTCTGAAGAAGAATGGTAAAGTTTATTTTCTTAGTTATGATGATTTTATTTTACTTTGACAATGTTACTGCTCAAGAGGAAAATACTGAAATAGACCCTTATGCTGGTTTAGCAGAGTTAATTGCTGCAGAGGAGGGACCTTTTGAAAAATGTAAAGATTATATAAAAGAAAAGGGGTGGAAAGAGTTTATAAAAAATGATGTAAATGGAAAAGAAGTCAGAATGGCATGTGGAAGATCTGGTATTGGAGTTGCTCCAAGTAAAAAAGATTTTTTGTCATCAAGAACAGTTGCATTTAATGATGCTTTGCTTAATGCACAAAAAAGATTTAGTGAATTTAAATCTAAAGAAATACAGGTTCAAATAGTAAAACAATTACAAAAAGGTTTTGGATTAGATGAGAAATCAGCAATTGAAAAAAACAATGATATTATTCAAGCTGATGAAGAAACTCAATCAGACAATCTATTTAAGAAATTATATAAATTAGCTAATAACGAAGTTGATGAAAGACTTGAAGATGTTGATACAAAAAAAGCAGAAAATACTCAAAAAATTCAAGAAGAAATAGATAATTTAGCTCAATCAAGTGTATTTGAAAAAACCATCCAATCAGCATCTCAAATTACTATGAATGGACTACAGTCTTTTAAAATTTGGGAGGAATGTAAAGAAGGTAAGAAGCAATGTAAAGTCTCTATATTAGCCTTAAGAACATTAGAACAAGGCAATATAGCAAAAGCTTTACTTAATAAAAATTCAATAAATTTAAAAGGTAAGCCCGGAAGTCCTCTTATAACAGACTTTACTCCAAAACAAGTTATGGCTAATATTGGAGTCAGAATAAAAAGAGATGAAAACGGAAATTATCATCTTCTATCCACAGCAACAAGTACCATCGAAACTGACTCAGAACTATCTGAAGATATAGCTATAAAAGAAGCAATTGAAGAAGCTGATTCAAATTTAAGGTTATTTGCTGGTGCACAAATCTCAGCAAACTCAGAAACAGTTTTGAAAGAAATTTTTGAAGAATTTAAGAGTGGAAAACAAGAAAATGAAGTTCAAAAAAAAATAAATGCTTCTACAAAAGCATTTAGTGAAAAGGCTTCTATTGAAGGAATAACTGAACTTGATAGTGGGATAACAATGCATCCTGCGAATAAGGTCAAGGCAAGATTCGTTGTTAGGAAGTGGTCACTCAATTCTCAAGCTGATGCTTCGGGTGCTGATTTTAGTTCTGGATCAAATAATCAAAATGAAAATACAGATATTTCAAATGAACCTCCTGTTCAAGAAGATCTATTTCTAGAGAGTGAAGAGGCAGATTTTTAAAATATTTTTTCTTAGTTTCTTGTTAGTATTTACCAATTCTTTTTCTGCTGATATATTAGAAGAGTATGAAGGAATAAAAGATACTATTAGTTCAGAAACAGTTACTCCTTCAAAAAATTTCTTTTTTGTATCTTCCTTTTCAAAAGTAACTTCAAATGAAAATATTGATATAGAGCTTAATAAACAATTAGCTTATTCAAAATTAATTGAATATCTAAAAAAATTGGTTGATTGGCCTAAAAAAATTAATGCAGAATTAAAATACGCACTTTGGAATTTTCACATGAATCAGAAAAGTTTTAACTTTAAAAAATCACAATTGGTTGATAATGGAAAATTAGGAGACCTTTACTATGTAATAATTGGAATACCAAAGGATGAATTATTGAGACATAAAATAAATTATAACCAAATTATTAATAACCTAAAGGAATAGTATGGATAAAATTATAAGGAATTTATATTTGATTTTAACTTTATTTTTTATGAGTTGTTCTACAACTGATGAAGTTAAATATTTAAGTGATTGTGATTCTAAAACTGGAATATTAAGGGCTTATGGAGATACAATTAGAATTGAATACAGTTTAAATAATAAAAAT
This sequence comes from Rickettsiales bacterium, assembly GCA_002690625.1. The sequence continues at coordinate 331 of NZFJ01000015.1, read as the reverse complement.
GAGGTTGAAAAAATTGCAAATGAATATTGTGAAAAAAGATTTAAGATTGCAAAAGAAAATCAGGTTAATTGCGATGGATGTTGCAGAGTAACATATCTATGTAAATCAGAATAAATGAGTAATCATGTTAATATAATATTTCTTTTTATTTTATTGACTATATCAAATGTTACCCATGGGGAAGAAGTTGATCGTTTCTTTTATTTAAGTGGAAACGATAAAAAATTATGTAAAAAAATGTTTGAAAATAGTGAAATTAAATACGATAAATCTAAGGATTTATATTACAAGGAGAATTACAGCCCTTTAACTGGAAATACAAAAAGTTATA
>NZFJ01000014.1 GCA_002690625.1 Rickettsiales bacterium | reverse complement strand
TTTGCACAAGTCACTAATCCTCCTATAGATCCAATCAGAGAAGAAACAGTTATGAGTTTATTTTCTTATTTAGGCGCTAGGGCTAACATACTTAATTTAGAATTAGATAATGAAAAAAGGATATTTTTAAAACAACCAATTTTATCTTCTCTAGATATAGCTAAAATAGAAAGTCTTGGTAAAAAAGACTCATTAAATTTTAAATCAAAGCGTATAGATATAGTTTTTAGCAAAAATGATAAGGAAAAAGACGTAAAAGAAAAACTTTTAGAAATATCTAGAAATGCTGAAAGATTAGTAAAAACTAATAAAGCTAAGATTATAATACTTTCTGACAGAAAGGCATCTAAAAATTATGTACCCTTTCCAGCTGCACTAGCTGTATCTTCAGTTCATCATCATTTAGTAAACAAAGGTATTAGAACTGATTGCAGTATTATTATAGAAACTGGCGAAGCTAGAGAAATACATCACTTTTGCGTGTTAGCTGGATACGGAGCTGAAGCCATAAATCCATATTTAGCTTTTGATACAATAAAAATTCTTGCGAACGATTTAAATTATGAACAAAAAAAATATTCAGTTTTGGAAGACAACTATAAAGCAGCAATAGGCAAAGGAATGCTTAAAGTGATGTCTAAAATGGGAATTTCTACTTATCAATCTTACAATGGGGCACAAATTTTTGATGCTGTAGGGTTAAATTCTGAATTTATAAATAATTATTTTCCAGGTACTTCGTCTCTAATTGAAGGGATTGGTTTTTCTGAAACAATTAGAGAAAGCAAAAAAAGACATGAATTAGCAATTTCTAAGAAAATTGAAAAAAAGCAGCGCTTAGATTTAGGAGGAGAGTATGCATATAGAATTAAAGGAGAAAAGCATGTGTGGGATCCTATCTCAATTGCCGCCCTTCAACATTCTGTCAGATCAGATAATAAAAAAAAATATGAAGAATTTGCTGATTATCTTAACACAGATAGTCAAGGTATTATGAATCCAAGAAGTCTTTTTTCCATAAAAAAATCGAAAAAAAAAATAAGTATTGATGAAGTAGAACCAGCAAAAGAAATTGTTAAAAGATTTTCCACCGGAGCTATGTCTTTTGGTTCTATTAGTAGAGAAGCACATACAACATTAGCAATTGCTATGAATTCATTAGGAGGAAGATCTAATACCGGTGAAGGTGGCGAAGAAAGAGACAGATATATACTTAGAAAGAATGGAGACAATCTAAAAAGTGCCATAAAACAAGTAGCCTCAGGTAGATTTGGAGTTACTACTGAATATTTAGTAAATAGTAAAGATATACAAATTAAAATTGCTCAAGGAGCTAAGCCTGGAGAAGGTGGACAGCTGCCTGGACATAAAGTAGATAAAGTTATAGCTGATGTTAGGTTTTCAACTCCAGGTGTAGGACTTATATCTCCACCTCCTCATCATGATATTTATTCTATAGAAGATTTAGCTCAATTAATATTTGATCTAAAAAATGTAAATCCTCAAGCACGTATTTCTGTAAAACTGGTTTCAGAAGTAGGAGTGGGAACAGTTGCTGCTGGAGTAGCAAAAGCCAAAGCGGATCACATAACAATATCTGGGTTTGAAGGAGGTACAGGGGCTAGTCCACTAACTTCTATTAAACACGCAGGTTCTCCCTGGGAGTTAGGACTTGCAGAAACACAACAAACATTGGTGTTAAATAATTTAAGAAGTAGAATTTCACTCCAGGTTGATGGAGGTTTAAGAACAGGAAGAGACGTATTGATAGGAGGTTTGTTAGGGGCTGATGAGTTTGGTTTTTCTACTGCTCCTTTAATTTCTATAGGGTGTATAATGATGAGAAAATGTCACTTAAATACCTGCCCAGTAGGCATTGCTACTCAAGATAAAGAACTAAGAAACAAGTTTGAAGGAAAGCCTGAGCATGTTGTAAAATATTTCTTTTTTGTTGCTGAAGAGGTTAGAAAAATTTTGGCAGATATGGGTTTTAAAAAATTTGATCAAATTATAGGAAGGACTGATAAGCTAGTCTTTAATAAAGCTCTGGCTAATTGGAAGACACAGGGTTTAGATTTTAGCAATTTATTTTATTCTCCTAAAGTAGACAAAGGAGTTGATATCTTTAATACAAAAAAACAACAGCACGATATAAAAAATGTTATTGATAAAAAGTTTATTAGTTCTTTTAAAAAAAATTATAAACGCGGAAAGAAGTTAGAATTTAAATGTTCAATAAATAATACTGATAGATCTACGGGAGCAATGTTTTCTGGTTTTTTAGCTAATAAATTTGGGCATAATGGCCTAAATGAAGATACTGTGAAAATTAGTTTACTTGGTACTGCAGGACAGTCCTTTGGAGCCTTTACAACATATGGAGTTACACTTAGTTTAGCTGGGGAAGGCAACGATTATGTTGGAAAAGGTTTATCTGGTGGAAAAATTTATATTAAGCCATCTAAAGATTCAAAAGTGGTAGCAGAAAATAGTATAATTGTAGGTAATACTGTATTGTACGGAGCTGTTTCAGGTCAATGCTACTTTAGAGGAATTGCAGGTGAAAGATTTGCAGTAAGAAACTCAGGTGCTTGGGCTGTAGTAGAAGGTTTAGGTGACCATGGTTGTGAATATATGACAGGAGGAGTAGTTATTTGTTTAGGAGATACAGGTAAGAATTTTGGAGCAGGTATGTCAGGAGGACTTGCTTATGTATATGATCCTAATAATTCTTTTTTAAAAAACTGCAATATGTCCTTAATTGAAGTAGCTAAAATGACTTTAGAAACTAGTGTAAATAAAAAATTTTTGAATTATGAATTTCTGTCATCAAATATGCTAAAATATCATAGTGAGAGGCTCTATTTTATGTTAACCAGACACTATAAATATACGAATAGTTCTGTTGCATTTACTTTATTGAAGAACTTTAAAATTACATTGAAGAACTTCAAATTAGTAATACCTATAGATTATAAAAAAGCTCTAATCAATATAGAAAACAAAGATTCTGAAAATATAAGAATGAAAGGATAAGGTAAGATGGCAAAAACTACAGGATTTATGGAATTTAACAGAATTGATAGAGATTATTTACCTGTGAAAAATAGGGTAAAAACATTTAAAGAGTTTATTAAACCGCTTGATAATAAAGAGTTAAATAATCAAGCAGCAAGATGCATGGATTGCGGAATTCCATATTGTCATTCTGCTTGTCCAGTGCATAATATAATACCAGACTGGAATAACTTAGTTTATGAAAATGATTTTAAAAAAGCTTTAGAAGTACTTCACTCAACAAATAATTTTCCTGAGTTTACAGGAAGAATATGCCCTGCACCTTGTGAAGCAGCTTGTACATTAAACATAGAAGATAAACCAGTGACCATAAAGACTATAGAATGTTCTATTATCGATAAAGGTTGGAAGAATAATTGGATTAAACCAATAATAAGAAAGAAAAAAATTAACAAAAGTATTGCAATTGTAGGATCAGGCCCTGCAGGAATGGCAGCAGCTCAGCAATTAGCTAGAAAAGGCTATGAAGTAACGGTATTTGAAAAAAATAATAAAATAGGTGGTTTGCTCAGATATGGAATTCCTGACTTTAAGATGGAAAAAAATTTAATTGATAGAAGAGTTCATCAAATGAAAAAGGAAGGAGTAAAATTTAAAGTTTCTATAAATATAGGAAAAGATATCTCCATAAATACTTTAAAAGAAAAGTTTGATAGAGTTTTACTAACAATTGGATCTGAAGAAGCTAGGGATTTAAACATTCCTGGAAGAGAAGCAACGGGAATTTACCCTGCCATGGATTTTTTACCTTTACAAAACAAAGTAGTTTCAGGCGAAATTAAAATAAAACAGGCAAATATAAATGCTAAAGATAAGAGAGTTGTGGTTATTGGAGGAGGAGATACTGGATCAGATTGTATAGGAACTTCTTTTAGACAAGGAGCTAAAAGCGTTACTCAATTAGAAATTATGCCTATGCCTCCTCAAAAGGAAAATAAAGGATTAACATGGCCACTTTGGCCACATAAACTTAGAGTTTCTTCTTCTCAGGAAGAAGGAGCAAAGAGAGATTGGTCAGTCATGACTGAGTCTTTTGATGTATCTAATGGAGAAGTTAAAGGGTTAAATTGTATAAGGATAGACTCAAATTTTAAACCCATTAAAAATACAGAATTTACCATTAAAGCTGATTTAGTTTTTTTAGCCATGGGCTTTATTCATCCAAAACATGATGGTATTATTTCCAGTCTAAAATTAAAAAAAGATAATAGGGGAAATGTATTGGCAGATGAAAAAAATTATTTAACTTCCGATAAAAAGATATTTGCTGCAGGGGATGCTAGAAGGGGACAATCCCTTGTAGTATGGGCAATTAAAGAAGGTAGAGATGTTGCCGAGTCAATACATAATAATTTGTTTTCTTGATACTTTACCAAAATAGTCTATATTCATATCATGCTTAAAATTACAAGATTAGCTGACTACGCTGTTGTTATTATATGTTCATTTCGAGGAACGGGTAATAGTATTATTTCTGCGAAAGAAATATCTAAAAAAACTAGTATAAACAAAGCTACTGTTAATAAAATACTGTCGATTTTAGTGAGAAAAAAAATACTCATTGCATCTAGAGGTGTTAATGGTGGTTACAAGACAGTAAAGCAATTAGATAAAATATCTATAAAAGAACTCATAGAAGCTATAGAAGGACCTGTTGCTTTAACCAATTGTATGGATAATAATGCAGGGGATTGTAATCTATTTGACCAATGTGTTACGAAAAACACTTGGGGTATTGTTAATAATGTTATAAGAGATGCTCTAGAAGGTATTAAAATACTAGATATACCTAATGCTAGCAAAGACATAATTAATACTACTTCTACTAAAATTTAAAATTATAGGAAAATAAAATGGCCAGCAGTGAAACAATTAAATTAATAGACAAAACAAGTGAATATAAATATGGTTTTACTACTAAAATTGATCAAGAATTTGCACCTAAAGGTTTGAATGAAAGCACAATCAGATTCATATCAGATAAGAAAAAAGAACCCAAGTGGCTTTTAGACTGGAGAATGAATGCATACAATTTATGGAAAAAAAATCAGAATATAACTCCTAATTGGGCTAACTTAAAATATAAAGAAATAGATTTTCAAGATATACATTACTTTGCAGCACCAAAATCTGAAGAATCTAAGCCTAAATCTTTAGATGAGGTAGATCCAGAATTACTACGAGCATATGACAAATTAGGTATACCTTTAAAAGAGCAAGAGTTTCTAGCTGGTATTAAAAATAGTCATAATGTTGCGGTAGATGCTGTATTTGATAGTGTGTCAGTTGCTACTACTTTTAAAAGTGAATTAAGTAAACTAGGCATAATATTTTGTTCTTTTTCTGAAGCAGTCGCGAATCATCCAGATTTAGTTAAAAAGTATTTAGGAACTGTTGTCCCAACTAATGATAATTACTTTTCCCTTTTAAACTCTGCAGTGTTCAGTGACGGATCTTTTGTATATATACCTCCAAATGTAAGGTGTCCTATGGAATTAAGTACATATTTTAGAATAAATGCAGCTAATACCGGACAGTTTGAAAGAACTTTAATTATTGCAGACAAAAATTCTTATGTTTCTTATTTAGAAGGATGTACTGCACCTATGAGAGATGAAAATCAATTACATGCTGCTGTTGTAGAGTTAGTTGCTCTGGAAGAGGCAGAGATTAAATATTCTACGGTTCAAAATTGGTATCCAGGCGACAAAGACGGATTAGGGGGTATTTATAACTTTGTTACTAAAAGAGGAATATGTTCGGGTAATAATTCTAAAATATCATGGACACAGGTAGAAACCGGTTCTGCAGTAACATGGAAATACCCTAGCGTTATATTAAAAGGAGATAATTCTAAAGGCGAATTTTATTCTGTGGCATTGTCTAATAATTTTCAACAGGCAGATACAGGAACAAAAATGATGCACATTGGAAAAAATACTTCCTCCAGAATTGTTTCTAAAGGTATTTCTGCTGGCCAAGGACAACAAACTTACAGAGGTTTAGTAAACATATTACCTAAAGCAAATAATTCAAAAAATTTTACACAGTGTGATTCTTTATTAATAGGAAACAATTGTGGAGCTCACACGGTACCTTATATAAATGTGAGAAATAAAAACTCAGATATAGCACATGAAGCTACAACTTCAAAAATCAGTGAAGAACAGCTTTACTATTGTAGACAAAGAGGTATTTCAGAGGAAGATGCAACAGCATTAATAGTTAATGGCTTTTGTAGAGAAGTATTAAAAAACTTGCCAATGGAATTTGCTGTAGAAGCTAAAAATCTCTTAGAATTAAGTTTAGAAGGAGCAGTAGGTTAAAGATGCTTGAAATAAATAACTTATCAGTTTCAATAGGCGAAAAGGTAATAATTAATGATTTAAACTTGAAGATATCTTCAGGAAAGAAAGTAGCTGTAATGGGACCTAATGGATCGGGAAAATCCACATTATCAAATATAATTGCTGGTAAAAGTGGTTATAAAATCAATGATGGCGAAATTCTTTTTAATGATCAAGATCTCTTAAAACTAGAACCAGAGGAAAGAGCTGCCAAGGGAATTTATCTAGCATTTCAGTACCCAGTTGAAATACCTGGTATAGCAAACTCTTCTTTTTTAAGAACAGCTATGAACTCTATAAGAAAAAGTAATGGAGAGAAAGAACTGGATACAAGAGAATTTTTAGAAAAATGTAAAACCGTTAGCGAAAGTCTAGGCTTTGACAAAAGTTTTTTATCTAGGGACTTAAATACAGGCTTTTCAGGAGGAGAAAAGAAAAAAAATGAAATTTTTCATATGTTAATGATGCGTCCTAAATTATGTATATTAGATGAAATAGACTCAGGATTAGACATAGACTCTTTAAAAATAATAGCTAGTGGTATATCTAAATATAGTAGTAAAGAAAATGGAATGTTGATAATTACGCACTACCAAAGATTACTTGATCATATCAAACCAGACGAAGTTCATATTTTTAGTGAAGGAAAGATAGTAGCATCAGGAGACTACGAATTAGTTAAAATATTAGAAGATAAAGGTTATAAGGAATTTATATAATGTATTTAAAAAAATACATCGATAATTTGACTCTAGAAAAAAATATAGAAAAACAAAATAAGAATTGGTTTAATGCAAATGACTTATTAAAGCACTTTGGTAATGAACAGATTCCTAATTCTAAAGTAGAAGAATGGAAAAATTTTAAAACCAAAGCTCTAAAAGATAAAGACTGGAAGTTACCTGATATTTTAAGCAATAAAACAGCTGAAAAATTGAGTAGTAATTTAAATGAAACTATAGTTTTTAAAGATGGTAGTTATTGCCCTGATTCATCTTCAATTAAACACATCAAGGGCTTGGTTATCAAAAATATTCAGAATTATATAGAGGAAAACCCTAATTTTTTAGAAAAATTATCTTATAGCCCTAAAAAATATGCTGAAGAAAGGTTATCAGGGATTTTAGATAATCAAACAACTACTCTTCTTTCTTTAAATTGTTTAATAAACCAAGGTATTGTAATTGAATTAGAAGCTTATAAAAGGTTAAGAAAAATTATTAAAATAATACATATTTCGAAAGATAAAACGCTAGATTTAATACATAGTCCACACATAATAATAATTAGTAAAGATGGATCAGAAGCTAGTTTTGAGGAATATTATGAAATTAATAATTGTTGGATCAATTCTTTTATTGAAACTTACTTAGAAAAAAATTCGAAACTAAATTTTTCCAGAATTCAAACTGAAAATACAAATACAATTAAAACTGTTTCTTTTAATAGCCACATAGCTGAAGATGCGTCTTTAAATTTAAAAATATTAAATAGAGAAAAATCAAAAGAAGATATAAGAATATTTTTAAAGGGAAGAAACTCGAATGCTAAAGTTTCAGGAATTATTGCCTCTAGTAATAAAGATGATTCTGATATCTACTGTAAGATTGTTCATGATAATAAGTTAACTAATAGTGAACAAAATTGGAGACTTATTAGCTCTGAGAATAGTAAAACCTCTATCAATGGTAAAATTAGAGTAAATAAAGGTGCAAAAAAAAGTATCGCTAAGTTTTCTTCTAAGTCTCTTATACTTAATGAAAAAGCAACGTCTTTTTCAAAGCCTGAATTAGAAATTTTAGAAGATGATGTAAAGTGTAGTCATGGTGCCTCATTCGGAGAGATAGATCAGAGTTTAGTTTTTTATTTACAAAGTAGGGGTATAAAAAAACAAGATGCTATAAAATTATTGATATTTGCTTTCATAGAGGAGATCGAATTTGAGGGTAAAATTGTTTTTGACCAACTAGAATCGTACTTTAAGAAGATTAACTATGATAAATAATTTAAAAAGAAATGATAAAAATATTACTTTTTGTAACGTAAAAAATCAATTCCCTATATTTCAAAAAAAATTATCAGGAAAAAATATAACTTATCTTGACTCGGCAGCCTCGGCTCAAAAACCTTCAAAAGTTATAGAATCTATTAAAAATACATACGAAAGCAGTTATGCTAATGTTCATAGGGGAATATATAAACTTAGTCAAATAGCCACTGACAATTATGAGAATGCAAGACATATTGTAGCCAAATTTATAAATGCTGATAGTGCAGAAGAGATAATATTTACACGTGGAGCTACTGAAGGTATAAATTTAGTGGCTAGCTGTTCAGAAACCCTCCTCGGTGAAGGTGATGAAGTTATAATAAGCACTTTAGAGCACCATTCTAATATAATACCTTGGCAAACTGTTACAAAAAAAACAAAGTCTAAAATTGTAGAAGTTAAGCCCGATGAAAAAGGTAATATCTATTTAAAAGATATAAAAAAATTAATAAATAGTAAAACTAAGATAATAGCTTTACCTCATGTAACAAACTCTATTGGTTCTATTTTAGATATTGAAGAAATCTGTTTTGAGGCGAATAAAAAAGGTATTATTACTCTAATAGACGGATGTCAAGCTGCCCCGCATTTAAAAATAGATGTGAAAAAACTCAATGCTGATTTTTATGTATTCTCTGGTCATAAAGTCTATGGTCCTTCAGGTATAGGAGTTTTATATGGTAAAAAAAATATATTAGAAAAATTATCTCCTTACCAAACGGGAGGAGAAATGATCGACTATGTGTCAATTCAAGAAGCCACTTTTGCTAAAATACCTAATAAATTTGAGGCTGGTACTCCTAATATTGTTGGAGCTATAGGGTTAGGAGCCGCTATAGATTTTTTAACAGAAATAGGAATGAATGCTATATATGAGCATAGTAGTTTATTAACAAATTATCTTGAAAAACAGTTAGAAAAAATAGATTTTATAAAGATTATTGGAAACCCTGTGCAAAGATTAGGTATTGTTTCTTTTCTTGTAAAAAACTCTCATCCTCATGATTTAGCCTTATTATTAGACAATAGGGGAATATCAGTAAGAGCAGGTCATCATTGTGCTCAACCAGCAATGAGGCATTTTGGTGTTGAAACAACTTTAAGAGCATCGATTGGAATTTACAATAATTCAGAAGACATAGATTTTTTAATAAAAAATTTAAAGGATGTAATAAAATATTTTTAGTTATAAATTATGGAAAATAATAATATATTTAAAGACGATATAGTAGAGGCTTTACAAAGTGTATATGATCCTGAAATTCCTGTATCTATATATGAGTTAGGCTTAATCTATGATATAATTATAAAAGATAATGGAAATGTAGATATAATTATGACTCTTACTACACCACATTGTCCAGAAGCACAGACTATTCCTGAGAAGGTTGCAGATGTTGTATCTTTAGTAAAAGGTGTAAACGAAGTGAAAGTAGAAATTACATGGGAGCCACCCTGGGATCAAGATAAAATGACAGAGGCGGCTAAATTAGAACTGGGGCTTATATAAAACAGGAGAATACTATGAGTAGTCAAATATCTTTAAATATTACAAAAGAGGCAGTTACTAAGGCAAAAGCTCTTATAAAAAGTAATAAAGAAAGCATAGGCTTGAGGATAGAGATACAAAAGGGAGGTTGTTCAGGAATGACTTACAATGTAGCACATACTAGTGAAATTAGAGATCAGGACGAAGTAGTAAGTAAGGAAGGTATTACATTTGTAATAGATCCTAGCGCTATCCTTTTTTTAATTGGTTCAACCGTAGACTGGAAAGAAGATAAGTTTAAAAGTGGATTTACTTTTGAAAATCCAAATGAAAAAGCAAGATGTGGTTGTGGAGAATCCTTTAGTGTAGGCTAAACTTTTTCTGAGATTTTGATAGCAATCTTCGAAATAGTTTTTATTCCCTTTTTTAATGTTGTATGGAACAAGTCATTTCCAGTATCGTGATTTTTTGCTAAGTCTAGGTGCTCCTTTTCTTCCTTACAAAACTTTTTAGTTACGTTATGAAGTTTTTTATCTTTATCTTTAAGGTAAGAAGCTTGTTTCTCATAATGGTCAATAATTACTTCTTCAACAGCCTCAGTACAGGCCATTGTTGATTTTTTTCCAATAGCAGCAGTAATAACTCCAAGACTAAAGGCTCCAATTTTCCAAATTGGGCTTAGAGCAGTAGGTCTAACATTATAATCAAATAGTAATTTATTAAAAGTATTGTAATGTTTTAACTCTTTTTTTAACATTTCCTTCAGTTCAGAAGATATTTTTTTATTTTTTAATACAGCTAGCTGTCCTTTATAAATTTGAATAGCTCCTAATTCTCCTGCTTGATTTACTCTAATTATTTCTTTAATACGTTTGTTCATATTACTTAAATAAAGATTTTCTATACAAATTCAAGCTTAAAATAAGAAAAATACTACTAAAAATGAAGCTAAAATTTGATAAAGTTAAATGAAGTATAGTGAATTTTGGAAAAGCACAATCATTATTTTTAGTTGCTTTTATAATATTGCTTAACTCGTCTATGCTATTAGCATCTAAACCTAAAGGTTGACTACATGAAATTACATTATTTATATATCCTAGCTCAATAGCACTATGATAAAGACTAATTAAAGATATAAATA
>NZFJ01000013.1 GCA_002690625.1 Rickettsiales bacterium | reverse complement strand
TTAATTTTAATAAGTTTATTAATTATATTTTTCAAATTTTATCTATTAATACTTTTTTTACTATTGTTGGGTTTATTAATAACTATAATATTAGAAAAAAAAAAATGGATTGCTGCAGCATTTACATATATTTATTTAGGCATACCACTTTATATTTTATTATATTTAAATAACTCTGCTACTGATGGAAAAATAATAATTACGTGGCTATTTGTAATAGTATGGAGTTCTGATATTAGCGCTTACATATTTGGTAAGCTAATAAAAGGACCAAAACTTGTTCCAAAATTAAGTCCTAATAAAACGTGGTTCGGTTTTTTTGCTTCATTGATATTTTCTGTAATAGCAAGTATATCTTTTGTGTCTTATTACAACATATTTAGCTTCAAAAAAGCTTTATATTTTGGTGCTATTGTTGGTCTTTTTTGTGCTTCAGGTGATTTATTTGAAAGCTGGTTAAAAAGATATAATTCTAAAAAAGATACATCTAACCTTATACCAGGTCATGGAGGACTTTTAGATAGACTAGATGGCTTTTTATTTGCTATTGTAGCAATATATTTATTACTTTTTTTCTGGAGTTAAGGTTTGAAGAAAATTTCGATTTTTGGTGTCACTGGATCAATAGGTTCTAGTACTGTAAAAATAATATTATTAGATAAAGCCAAATATAATGTGCAAGTCCTTACTGCTAATAAAAATTATAAGAAATTAGCAAAATTATCTAAACTCCTCAGAAGTAAATACGCAATAATAGGGGACGAAAAATATTTTTTATTACTTAAAAAAGAATTGAAGAATACTAATATTAGATGCTTAACAGGAAGATCAAATCTGGAAAAATTTGCTAAAATTAAAACTGATATTTTGATCTCTGCTATTGTAGGTATGGCGGGATTAAGGCCTACTTATAATGCAATAGGTAATACAAAGTTATTAGCAATAGCAAACAAAGAATCTATTGTAGTAGCAGGCAATATACTTTTAAATAAAGCAAGAAGATTAAAAACTATAGTATTGCCTTTAGATTCAGAGCATCATGCAATATTTCAAGTTTATAAAAAAGAGAATAAAAATAATATTAAAGAAATTATATTAACTGCATCTGGTGGCCCATTTTGGAATAAGGAAAAGATAAACTTTGATAAAATCACAGTTAAAAATGCTTTAAAACACCCAACTTGGAGAATGGGGAAAAAAATTACTATAGACTCTGCTACTATGATGAATAAGTTATTAGAAATTATAGAAGCCTCTATTTTATTTAACTTAGATTTAGGTAAAATTAAAATATTGATACATCCAAGTTCTCTGATACATGGAATAGTGAATTTTATTGACGGTACCTCCCATTTAATTGCAAGTGAACCTGATATGAAGATCCCAATAAGTCATGCTCTCCATTGGCCAGAAAGATTAAATAGCAACGTTAAAAACCTAGACTTTAAAAATATTAAAAACTTTAAATTTTATTGTCCAAATAAAAAAATATTTCCTTCACTTAGTTTAATAAATATTCTTAAAAAAAATGATTATAATAAATCAAAAATTATTACTATAAATGCTGCTAATGAAGTAGCTGTAGATTATTTTCTTAGGAAAAAAATATCTTTCAATGATATTATTAAAATTATTAAAAAAACGATTACTTTAATTAAGCATATTAATATAAATTCGATAAATGATGTTATGAATATTGATAATAAAGCAAGAAATATAACTGATATGATCATAAATAGAAAAATTTAAAATGGACTTTTTATTAATTTTATCAAATTACTTTGAGTATATTTTCTGGTTTGTAATAGTTTTTACCATTATAGTCTTTGTTCATGAATTTGGACATTACTACGTTGCAAGGTTAAACAATGTACAAATAGAAAAATTTTCTATAGGTTTTGGGCCAGTGCTTTTAAGTAAAGTTGATAAACATAAAACTAAATGGCAAATCTGTGCTTTTCCATTAGGTGGTTACGTGAAATTTTTTGGAGAAATGTATCCTGATAAAAGTAATGAAAGTGATATTCATAATAAGAAGCTTTTTATGAATAAAAAAGCATTGCAAAAAGCTAGTATTGTATTAGCTGGACCTTTAGCAAATTTTTTGCTTAGTTTAGTTTTATTTATATTAATATTTTCTTTTTTTGGAAAAAATTTCACTAGTCCTATCATTGGAGATATAAAGAAAAATAGTCCGGCAGAGCAATCAGGTTTATTAAAAGGTGATAGAATTATTAGTATTAACTCTATCAATATAGAGGGGTTTGATGATTATTATGAAATAAGTGATGGGGAGTTATTAGAAAAAATTGATATTACTATTTTAAGAAATGATAAAAAATATAACATTGATATCGTACCTCAACATAAATTAATCAAAACTTTTATAGGCACAGATAAATATATAAATTACATAGGCATTCGTCCTATAATAGAGCCTGTTGTAGGAAAAGTTATTAAAAATTCTCCAGCATATTTTGCTGGCCTGTTATATAAAGATAAAATAATAAAGATAAATAATAATGATATTTATGACGCAAATGAAGTAATAAAAATTATTAAGGTCAATGCAAATAAGAAAATAGACTTAAGTATTATAAGAGATAATAAAGTAATAAATTTAAGTTTAATACCAAAAGAGGTATCAGAGAAAAAAATAGGTCAAATAGGCATTACATTTAATAAAAATAGACAAAAATTAAATTTTTATAATTCATTTATTTTAGCTGCAAACAGTATTTATGAAGTTACAGTTAAAACCTTAATAGCTTTTTATGAAATTATTTTTGGTAAAAGAGATCATTGTGAAGTAGGAGGGCCAATTCTTATAGCAAAAGTTTCAAATGATGTAGCAAATACAGATATGGTTTCATTTGTGGCCTTAATTGCACTAATTTCTGTTAATTTAGGACTTATAAATTTATTCCCATTACCTTTGTTAGATGGGGGACATTTTTTTACTTATATATCTGAATTTATTATAGGTAAAAATATTAATTATAACTTTTTTAAATTTATACAAATATTAGGGGTTATCATAATTATTTCATTTATGTCTTTTTCTATTCTAAATGATATTTATTGTAGGATACTCAATTAAATGAAAAAATTTTTTTTAATAATTGTCATAGTCTATCTATCTAATATTTCAATACATGCTGAGGTTTTAAAAAAAATTGTAATTAAAGGTAATCAAAGAATTGAAACAGATACTATAAAATCTTATTTAGATGTAAGTATTAATGAAGAGATAAACAAATCAGATTTAAACTCAGTATTTAAAGACCTATTTGCCACAGAGCTTTTCTCAAAAATTTATTTTAATTTTATAGATAATACACTTAATATATTAGTTAAAGAAAATCCAATTATAAATAGAATTGCTTTAGAAGGCAATAAAAGATTAGATGATGATGATATATTCCCAGAGATTCTTTTAAAACCCAGAGATGTTTTTACATTGAACAAAGTTAAAAATAATTTACAAACTATTTTAGGATTATACAGAGCAAATGGAAGATATGCTGCTATTGTAGAACCTAAAGTAATTTATTTGGAACAAAATAGAATAGATTTAGTGTTTGAAATAAAAGAAGGACCTTTATCTAAAATTGGTTTTATTAAATTTCTGGGTAATAAGTTTTTTTCTGATAGAAGGCTTAAATCAGAAATTATGACTAGAGAAAGTAGGTGGTGGAAAATACTATCATCTGGTGGTAAATTTGATCCTGATCTTTTAAGTTTTGATCAACAAAATCTTAAAAGATTTTATGCAAATAAAGGTTTTGTAGATGCTAATATTGAATCTTCTATTGCAGAACTTAATGAACAAAGAGATTCTTTTTTTATTACATTTACAGTAAATGAAGGACAAAGATATAAATTTGGAAATATTAGTGCAGATTTAAAAATAAAAAATATTGAAAAAAAACTTATAAAAAATGGTATTGGCTTTGAAAAAGGAGAATGGTTTAGTGCAAAAAGGTTAGATGACGCAGTAGTAGAAATAACCGAAAATATTATGAAGAGTGGAGAGGCATTCATTAAAGTTGTACCAAAGTTAAAAAGAAATGATGATAATAGTATAAATGTTTCTTTTGATATATCACCTGCAGAAAAAAAGTATGTAAATAAAATTATAATATCTGGTAATACTAGAACATTAGATAGAGTTATCAGAAGAAAACTTAGAATATCTGAAGGTGATGCTTATAACAGAGTTTTAGTTAAAAGATCTAGAATTTTAGTTAATAATTTAGGACATTTTTCAAAAGTAGAATTAACAGAAGAGGATAACCCAAAAACAATAAACGCAGTAGATATTAATATTAAAGTAGAGGAAACTACAACAGGAGAATTTTCTTTAGGTGGAGGGTATTCATCAGGAAACGGCGCGCAAGCAACTATTGGATTATCAGAAAATAATTTATTTGGTAAAGGTCAAAGGTTAAACTTTTATATTTTAACCAGTGAAAGACAAAATAAAGCAGACTTTTCATTTACAGAGCCATTTTTTCTAAATAGAGATGTATCTTTGATTACAGATATTTATACAACCGTAAGAGAATTTCCTGAAAGTAATTATGATAATGAAACAGATGGTTTAGGATTAGGATTAGGTTATAATGTAGGAGAATATGGAAGACAAACTTTTAATTATACGTTGCAAAATAGAAATATTATAGCTTATGATGGTGCTTCTAGTGCTATTATTTCTGAGTCTGGAAAGAATATTCTTTCTATTATGTCTCTTACTAATTTAATAGATAAATCAGATAGCAATATAAACCCTACTGATGGTTGGTATATTTCTAATAACTTTGCGTTAGCTGGTTTGGGTGGAGATAAAAAATATATTAAATCAAGTGCTTCGGTAGCATCATTTTTAAGGGTACTAGAGGATCGAGCAATTTTTTCATTATTTGGTAAAATTGGGTATATTTTTGGATTAGGTCAAGATGTAGAAATTTCTGATAGATTTGTATTAGGAGATAACTCTTTTGTAGGATTTCAAAATGCAGGCCTGGGTCCTCGAGATAAATCAGACGACTCTGCTTTAGGTGGTAACTTTTATTATACATTTACTCCTGAATTAAAGTTTGATTTAGGGTTACCTCAAGAATTAGCTATAAAAGGAAGAGTTTTTGCTACAGCAGGTTCACTGACAACAATTGACACAGATAGCACAAATTACTATGATGATTCAAGCATTAGGTTAACTTCGGGTGTTGGAGTATTATGGCAATCACCATTCGGGCCTATAAGACTTGATTATAGCCATGCAATTTTGAAGGAAAGTTATGATAAAACAGATACATTTAGTTTTAACGTTGGCACGTTATTTTAGTAATTATAGTTTAATTATTTTCGTTACTTTTATATTTATGTTAAACATAAATAATTTGTATTCGCAAAATGTTAAAAATAGTGAAATAATTAAAAATGTTAATTTTCCAGCTGCTGTAATAGACATGAAAAAGGTTTTATCTAAATCTACAGCTTTTAGTGCTTTACAAAAAGAAATTCAAAACCTAGAAAAAAATTTCAAAGAAGAACTTAGTAAAGAAGAAAAAGGTTTAAAAAGTGAACAAGAAAAATTAGTAGCTCAAAAGTCTGTGCTTTCTGCAGAAGAGTTTAAAGAAAAAGAAAATACATTTAAGCAAAAAGTCAATAAAGTGCAAAGCAAAGTTGAAAAAATTAGAAGAGATTTAGAGTCTGCTATGGCCAGAGGTATGCAAATTATTCAAAAAGAAGCTGTTAAGCACATGAAAGAGATAGCTGCGAAAAACGGATATCTAATGGTTTTTGATGCAAATACTACCATAATAGCTGCAGATAAAATTAATATTTCTAATATAGTAATTGATAAATTAAATAAATCCTTACCTAAAATTTCAATTGAAAAAGAAAACTAGAGTCAATCTGTTAGACAAAATAATATCAAAGCCTAAAGGGCCCATTTGTCTATCAGACCTTTCGCCACTAGCTAATTTGGAGGTGATTGGTAATTTGAAAAAAAAATTAATATACGATGTAAAGTCTATTGATACCGCTACTAAAAAAGATTTAACTTTTATTGATAATACTAAATATATTGATCAGCTTTCTGATACCAACGCAGCCGCTTGTATTATATCAAAAAAAAACTTTAAAAAATCGTTAGGTAATAATTTGGGAAATATTATTTTTTTAATATCTGATAATCCTTACTTAAGTTATTCAATTATATTATCTATTTTTTATCCTTCAGAGGATTTAAAAAATAATAAAATAAATCAAGTAGAAATTAGTCCCTTATCAATAGTATCAAAAGAAACCAGTTTCAAAAACAATGTTTATATAGGAAAAAAAACTTCAATAGGCTCTTATACTAGTATAGGCCCGAATGTAAGTATAGGAGAAGGATGTATTATAGGAAATAATGTTAGCATATCAAATACCTATATTGGTAATAATGTTAGGATTCAAGATGGTTGTGTAATAGGACAGGATGGTTTTGGCTATGCATTTGACGGTAATAATTATATTAAGGTACCTCAAATAGGATTAGTAAAAATTGGTAACTTTGTTGAGATTGGTGCTAATTGTGCAATTGATAGAGGTTCCTTGAAACATACAGAGATTAAACAAGGTGTAAAGATTGATAATTTAGTTCATATTGCACATAATGTTGAGGTCAAGGAAAATACAATGATAGCTGGACAAACTGGTATAGCAGGAAGTAGTATTATAGGAAGTAAAGTATTAATTGGTGGACAGGTTGGTGTCGCTGGACATCTAAATGTAGGAGACAATGTAAAAATTGGTGCACAAGCAGGTGTAACTAGAAATATAGCTAGTCATGAAGAGGTAAGCGGAACTCCTGCTGTTAAATTAACAACATATTTAAAAAAAGCGGTATATTTAAATAAAATGGTTGAAAAAAAAAAAGTGATTGATATAGAAAAAATTATTAAAATGATGCCCCACAGGTATCCATTTCTTTTAATAGACAGATTAATTGAAGTAAAAGATGATGATTATGCAATAGGATTAAAAAATGTAACTATAAATGAGCCTTTTTTTATGGGTCATTTCCCAGATAAAAAAGTTATGCCAGGTGTGCTAATTATTGAAAGTATGGCTCAAACATCTGGAGCTTTAGTTGTATCATCTTATGGTGATAAAGCTATGGGTAAACTTGTCTATTTTATGAGTATTGATAAAGCAAGGTTTAGAAAATTAGTTATTCCAGGAGACCAGCTTTTTATAGAAGTTAAAAAAAAACAAGCACGAAAATTAGTGTGGAAGTTTGATTGTACAGCTAAAGTAGAAAACAAAATTGTTGCTGAAGCAACTATAACAGCAATGATAGTAGATGAAGATGTTAAAGAGTCATAGTACTTCAATTATATCACCTAAAGCCATAATAGGAGAAAATGTCTCTATTGGTCCGTATTGTATTATTAATGATAATGTTAATATAGGTAATAATGTAGAACTTAAAGGACACGTATATATAGACGGAAATACATCAATAGGAGACAATTGTAAGTTTTATCCATTTGCATCTATTGGCACTTCACCGCAGGATTTAAAGTATAAAGGTGAAGAATCAAAATTGATAATAGGAAATAATAATATATTCAGAGAATACGTTACCATAAACCCTGGAACAGAAGGAGGTGGGTTAGTAACTAAAATAGGAAATAATTGCTTATTTATGATTAGTAGTCATGTAGCTCACGATTGTGAAATTGGAGATAATGTTATATTGGTAAATAATGCTTCACTGGCTGGACATGTAGTAGTTGAAGATTTTGCAATTATGGGGGCCTTATCTGGAGCACATCAGTTTTGTAGAATAGGAAAACATTCTATGATAGGAGGTTTATCGGGAGTAGATAGTGACGTAATACCTTACGGAACTGTACTAGGTAATAGAGCATATCTATCTGGATTAAATATCATAGGTTTAAAAAGAAGAGGGTTTTCTAAAGATATTATTCAAGATCTAAGAAAAGCCTATGGTTTATTATTTTCTTCTCAAGAAGGAACATTCTCTGATAGAGTAAAAGAAGTATCAGAAGAGTTTTTAGATAACGAACCAATACAAGAGATTGTTCAGTTTTTAAAAAGTGAAAAATCAAGATCTGTTTGCAAACCTAAAAATGCAAATTAAAAAAGGAAAACTTGCAATAATAGCAGGTGGAGGCGATTTAGTTTTAAGTAGTATCAAATCTTGTAAAACTCAAAATATAAACTACTTTCTTATTGGCATTAAAGAATTTTATAATAACTTAACCTTTCCAGCAGATGCATACTTAAGTTTAAATAATATTGGAAATATATTTTCTATTTTATATAAGGAGAAAATTAAATATATTATATTTATAGGAAATGTTAATAAACCTTCTTTGTTACAGTTAAAACCAAATATTATAACTATTTACTATATATTATTG